>CAYSTH010000008.1:0-33071 GCA_964433995.1 uncultured Francisellaceae bacterium
ATGATAGCTGGTAACAATCTTTTTCTTCAATATACTTTAATTCTCCTACAAATATTCTTCTTTTCCGTCCCTCATGAAATATTTGTAGACGATTCTTATCTTTTTCAAGCTTAGAGTTCATTTTTCATTTCCTCGTAACGCTTTGTGATTAATTTTTTTATTGCAATCTTCATTAAATCGGTACAAAAACTTTTTTCAACTAGTTCATAAATGTCTTTTAACTTAATAGCCAAGAAAAAATTTGTGGCCTCTTCTTGATAACCAAGTCTGCAAAGTTCTTTAACATAATCTTTCATGCTTGGCTCATCAGAAATTTTTGTGCTGATTTTTCCTTTTGGATCAAAATCTGCCTTTAACATGCTACCCTGTTCAAGTCCAAGGTAAGAAACATTATCATATATAGGCGATAGTACAGTTTGAGCTGCATTGACAATAAATGCTAAATTTCTACCATGGCGATCGTGATTGCCAATTAAAGCATCAAATAATATTGTTTTAATCAGAATATGAATATCATATGGTCTTTTTGTATTTTCTTTTGTTATCTGTAATACATTTTCACAATTATATTCTTGTTGCGGTGAAATAAAATGATAAATATGCTGCAAATCTGTTGGTGAGTGTGACTTGATAAAATTTTTAGTAACAAAAACTAATTCTTCATATAAACGTATAAGATAAAAATCTGCTACAGGGATACCTAAAAACTTTGCTATTTGATTACACAAATATTCTAACTCGGGTAATTCAGGTGCTTCCTTTTCACTCATTTTTAGGATATATGATTGGCCTTCAAGGTTAGCTGAATATTTTTTAAATTTTCCATGAAAAAAACTATGATGTATGTTTTCATCTTGTGCTTCAAAATTATCATGCTTTTTTAAATTAAAGCCTATAAATTGAGCTGAGACTGGAACTTTGAACCAGGTAACAAAGCACTCATCATGTAAATCATAAGAATTTATATTTTTTTGTAGGGGTAATAAGCATTTTAAACACAGCATTGTAGGCTAACTCTAAATTAGTATCTATAAATACCAGTTTATAGTTAGTATCTATAGATATCAAGTTCAAGTTGGCATCTATAGACATCAAAATTTAACAATGATCCCCTATCTTTTTGATTTTAAATAGAAATATGTTTTGATATTAAATAATTATTAGGCCATTATAAATAGTGTTATTACACTTTAGGGTTTTGAAAATTCCTGGCATTCTATTCCAAATGACCGTACCATCTTCTGCTTCATAGACAGAACCACTAGAAACCGTATTCGTAGATAAACGACTTAATAATTTCATTATTTTGACTCCAGACAACAAAAGAAAGCATGCTAACTATTGTTCGGTCATGTCAACTAAAGAGTTGATCTAAAATAGTGTGCATATTCAGGAAAAGATGTATGACTACCAAAATATTAGGGCTCACTACTAATGATAAAAAGCCAGATCAACTGAACAATTTTACTCACGTGATTTTCTTCATCACAGCAGGATAAACACGGTGACGATGTTCCCCACATGCTAAAAGCCCATAACTGTATTTAGCTTGCAAGTGGGGCTCAATTTATTTAATTATAATCATTATCAATAAAGTGGTTTCCCTGTTTCACATATGATTTTTTCCAATTTTCTAGTACTTCTTCTATATTTTCCGTTTCGTTGTTTTGCGATTCGCAAGATTTTGACTCTTGAAAATCCTCTAGCTCGATAACATCACAATTCAGATCACTGCTATAAGCATTAGAAGTGGCTATTAACAAGCTGGTTAAGAGCGCGTTTTTTAGGCGAAAGCCTTTAGACGGTGAACCCGTCACATCATGAATATGCTGCATGTTTTATCCCTAAAATATCAATAACAAAATAAAAGATATAAAAATCAATTAGTTCAGTTTATTTGACGACTTTTATTAGGGGGAAAAATGAATTAGAATGGCTATAGCCATAAGTTGATCTCCTTAGCATTAATTTGTGGTTAGTTCATACGAGGTGTTCGTGCACCTTGTATGAACGCTGCATTTCGGAGAATACCTTTTCTGATGGTTCTGTGCAATTCTTTTTTTTAACTTCAACTTTTGTTTTAAAACTGATTTTTTCAAATTAACTTGCTGAGAATTTTAAGCCATTTTTAAATTAAAAAAAAAGGGGCATATGCTGCCCCTTAATATTTACTTACGCGGTTGCGGCAGATTCGGACGGCGATTATTATTCGCTGCCGGTGGAGGTGTTTGTTGTTGCACAGCTTGTGGAGGATGATTCGGTTGCCTTGGCTGCTGCGGTTGAGTGGGTGCTACTGTTTGAGCAGGATACACTCTTTCTATATCAGTAGGCTGCTGAGGAGCACTTACTATACTTGAATATATTGAACCTAAAAGGGGATTACTTCTAAGCATATCCAAAAACCCAGGCGTTTGCACATTATTGGTTGTTGATGATTGTACTCTTTGAATAGGAGGCGGTGGATTATTTTGTACTATAACTCGCTCTCCTCCACGTGGTGCAATAGATGACAATTGCGTTGTTTGTTGTCGTTGAGCAGAAACATTTTGAGTCATGCTTACTAGTTGAATAAATGATGCTTGTGCAGCTTGATGCTGCTGAATATAAGCAGGTGTATAACGAGGATCTTCCTGCTTTTGCGATGCACGGCTCGATGGTGGCACATAGTGAGCACTATTCTGCTGTGTAAGCGCAGCACTCTTTTGAGCAAAGTCATTCAGAAGTTTTTGTTGTTCTGGGCTGATGTTTGGCTCAATCACAGGTTTTGGTTTGGTTGTTTGCTGATTTTGAGGTGGCACGACCACTTTTGGTGCATGTATGGCCATGTAATCTACCAAAAGCTTTTGCTGCGCAGTATTAGATGTTGCCTGTTGTGTTTGAATGTTTTGCTCATTCAGCATCTTTGGTGGATTAATAACAAGGCATTCTTCGTTTTTCTTAAATTCAGAAGTAATTATACCCTTATTTCCATTGTTAATATATTTTATGACATCTTGGTGGTTTTGAAGTTTAGCTGTTTTTAATAGATTTTCCTTCAAAATACTATCCTTAACAAAAGAGTTTGTTATGTTATCGATTTTTCGTTTAGCTGCGGATAAAAACATTTTGTATGTTTCATCGTCATAATTCATACATTCTTGTAAATAATCGGCAAAATTAACAGCTTTAAAAAGTTTTATTCGCTCTTCGGCAGATAAAAGCTTAAGCAGTGCCATCGTTAACAATGGATGTCTTTTTTCAGCTAACATGATGGTTTTTTGTTTATCTTGTTCAATATTTTTAAACTCAATAGCATGTATCCAATCTGATTGACGCTTTTTACCTTTATCATGTTGTGTTATTAAAACATTGTCGAAAATATCGAGCATTTCTTCAGAAGTAAGTGATAGATATAAATTAGAAAGTTCAGAGCGATAGCCTTGCACTTCTATGTATTTAGATACAAATGAACGCTTTTGTTCTACTGTCAAAGAATTTAATATTATTCTAATAATATTTTTTCGAGGCTCCATAACAGGTGCATTTTTTGCCACAGCTAAAAGCAAAGACATTTTCGAAGGTTCATTCATCTTATCAATAATATCTTGTACATATTCTACATTCTTTACTGCCATTATTTGTAAAACATGACATATACCTTGAGAAAGCACTGCTTCGCCTTTGCGTAAGGAGAAACGATCTAGTTGATTGCCAATATAACCACTCACGTTAATTAGGTCACGGTGCTCATCTAAAAGTTGCTTTAAACGTTCAGCTGGCAACACTTCTAAAAGAAAATTAATCAATTTTTGATGACTTTCTATTTGTGGTTGTTCTTTCACTAGAGGTAAAATAATGGCAATGCTTTCTTCTATATTTTCAAGAAGCCACGTTTTGAGAAAATCATATTCATTCATTTCAGCTAATACACCAAAAACAAACTTTTTATCTTTTTGAATTGCAGCTTCAACAAATTTTTTAAACCTTTCATCTTCAATTGATTTAAAAAATGCGACTAAAGGATCATTTTTATGTTGTATGGCCATAGTGAACATATCAAATTTCTTTTTCAAATCACCCGTTCTATCCTGTGCTTTAAAAATCATTGTCAAAGCAAATTGGTGTTTTGGTTGATAATATTTAGAGTAAAAATTAAAGCGCTGTTCTGAAGTATGCACCTGTTCTAGTAATAATCTCACGACTGGATCACTGCCTTTATTTGCTGCAGCAATCAGTAAATTAAATTGTCCTTCTTCGCTCATTGGTGAAATAAATTTATCTTGTATGATTTCTCTTAATGGGCTTCTTAACATCGCCGCAATAGCTACGAATGCTTGTGAACCAAACTGCTCTTTAATAAAAAGTATCATCGCTTCGTTTAAAGCAGGAGAACTTTGTAAAAGCTGTTTTAGTTTACCTGTACGCGCATTAGCATACGCCTCTGCTTTGATATAAAAGCTATTGATAATAAAGAGTATTTGATCAACATTTTTCTTTTTTGTGACGATTAACAAAATCTCTGCCATCTCTCTCAAAGGTATATTTCTATATACATTTGAAACAATTCTTCCTCTATCAATCTGCAAGTGTGTGCTCAATAACTTTAGTTTTTGTTCCAATGTCACATAATTAAGCACCAATTTAACGAGGGTATCGCATCCTTGATCTGCAAAATTGACAAGCATATTATACTTATTGTCACTAGATTGAATTTTAATGATGCATTCGCTAAAAAGAACACTTAGATTCTCGTGCACTAATATGTCATCATTCAAAATGCTATAATTTTTTGCACGAATATGACCTATCATATAACCAATTATATTCTTTTTAAAAGATTCCGTAAGTTTATCTAATGGAACAAGAGATAATTGTTCAAATAAAATTTTCGGTAGCTTTTCGTCTATTTTTTTCGCTTTTAAAATAAGATTAAAACTGTCTTCTAATGTTTGTGAAATCAAGTACTCTGCCCAGATTTTTTTCGAATGTTGAATGCATGCTGACAAAAGTACCATTTTATTTTCAGCCGAAAGCGTCTTATACACTTCTAAAATATTTTTCTTATTTTCATTTTTAAAAAAATCAAGAAAATATTTTAAGTTTTCAGATGGAGCAGACACCATTTCTAACAGTTTGTTAGTCAAAACTGCTGGTGGCATTTTTAAATTTAATAAAATAAAGCTAATGCTGAGTCTTAAATCTTGCGGCATCAGCACATTTATCCATTCGTATTTTTTTTGGTCTGGCAAGGTCTTATGGTGTGCAAATGATAACAAAATGTGTCCTTTTTCTTTAGGCTCTGTGATAAAACCATAAGTAGCTAAGGCGATATCTTGTTTTTGTCTATTAAAAAAACCTCCAATCAATTCAAATTTTTTATTTACAGGTAATTCGTTAAATAGTGAGACATCGATGTGATTTCTATCGGTTACTTGCGAAAGTGAATCCATCTTCTCCTGAACAGTCATGGCTGTTTTTAATTCTTTACGTGCAAGGTTTTTTAAAGGTGAGGAAAACACTGCAGCCACAAAAAAAGTATCGCCAGCATCTAATTTTTTCTCAAGAAATGTTTTTACAGCGTCTTTGAAAAAAGGATTGCCTTCTACCAACTGCCTGGTTTGTTTAGATGTTAATGAATTTAAAAAAGCTTCCATTAATTCTGGAACGGGCTGTTCTGCCAGAGCAATAGCATTAATAATTTCTTCTATGTTTTTTTGTATTAATAATTGGAATAAATTATTTTTTTGTTCTTTTATTAAAATGGATAAAATATTACTTTTTTCATTTATAGGGAGACGTAAAAATACTTCTAAAATTAATGTTTTGTGTTCATTTGTTGAATAATCTCGTGCAAAAAGAGATAGCTTATCATCAAAAGTTAAACTCTTTAGTAAAACACCAATGATTTTTTCATTCACACCTTTAAACAGCATTGATTGTTTTTGAATAACTGTCATTTGCTCTACTATTTCACCTAAAGAAATGATATCTGAATGAAGCTCTAAAAAATTTTTAACCTTATCGTACTGTTTTAAGGAGAGCTGACTGCCAATAAAGGTGATGACTGCATTTTTGAAATGCGGATTATCTTCTAGCAAACGCATAGTTTGTTTAGCCGTTAATTTTTTTAACAAGATATTAGTCAACTCTGGTTGTGGCTCTTCTAAAAATGTAATGACTTGAATAATCTCTTCTGTACTTCTCTGTAAAAGCAAATGATCTAATAAGTTTTGATCTCGTTGTTTTACCAAATGTAACCAAATCTCTACTTTTTCTTTTAAAGATAAATTGTTATATACATTTAGAAAATTCTCATGATTTTTTAAATTAAAAGCTTCAACTAAGAGATCGAATTTTTCATATAATCCTAAGCTTGATACTAAAGATTTGATTAAATCGATATTTCTCGTCATCTGAAACATTTTTTTCTTCTGAGGCACATCCATTTTTTCGATTATTTCAGCAAGTGACAGACTTATAGTATGTGTTAATAATAAAGAATGAATGATGTCAAATGCACCAGAAGCAAGTTTATTGCCCACAAATTGTTTTAATGTTTCTTTATAATGTGTAGCAGTGATAATAAAATTAAAAATCTGCTCATCATTTTTCGATTTTTTACATTCAGTTTCGTTTAATAGTTGCAAAATGCGTTCTTTGGGCAGCATATCAGATTCTAAGATTTTTTGTTGCATAGCCACTTTATTATTGAGTTGAGTAAAAAGTTGATTAGCTTCTACTTGTTCAAGTGGTTGTTTTTTTAATACCCAGGAAAAAACTTCGTCATAATCATGCTCTTTTGCTAAATCAAAAATGCTTTTCTCTTTTTCATTCTTTTTCTCTTCAAGCTCTTGCATTTTACGCTCAAAAAGTTCAACCATACCCAATATAGTTTTTCTTCTATCTTCACTAGTAGATTTGTCTTTTACACTTTTTTTAGCCAATTGATAGGCTTTCACTACCATAGACAACGTTACTGGCAATTCTTGATTGCTTAGAATAAGAGCAATAGGCGCTCCCCCACCAGATATAATTGTGTTTTCAAGCCTTACTTCTAAACATGCAAAGAGCTCTTTTGTCGAGGCTGCTTTACAATATACATCTTTTGCATCAAGATATTTACTAATTTGAAAAAGATCAGAAATGGTACTATAACCATAAGATATAGCTTCAAGTGTGGCTTTAGAATCTAATAAAAATTTTATTTCAGGCAATACCATCTTATTTGATAATATCTCTTTAATTAAGTCTTTAGGGAGTTGCCCCCCTTTTATCTCAACAATTATCTTTATAATTTCTATTTTTCTATTTTCTACCGTAAACTTAACGGCATGAGATAATGTTTCTGGTAATATTCCTTGCTTTGATTTTAATAAACTTGCCACCATCTCATCACGGCCCATTTCTATTGCTAACATAAGCGGATGAGTTATGACTGTTTTCTTATGATTGTTAGTATGAACATATTTATTGTCTTCTTGCTCACTTTTTGCGATTTTTGCTTGGGCATTGATATGCAATCGACAAAGTGAGCCATGTACTATAGCTAAATATTTATTAAGGTCATCCATTTTATTCTGTTTTATGGCAAGATTAAGATTCGTTAAACAATCTTCTGCTGAAATAATATTATTTGCTTGCTGCTTTAATTGAGTGGATGTCGTCGTATCTGCCATAATAAAATCACCTTGACTAACTAAAAATATTTACTAAATATAAGTCATTCAACCTTAGTTTGGATTTAAACACAATACCATTCATCGGATTTTATTTAATATAATTCTATGTTTGATGGGCGAGTTTTATAAGTATTAGCATTTTTGGGAAAAAAAAGGGCCGAGGTGGTCGGCCCTTTGTATAGCAATATAAAAAACTAGATATTCGTACGAGGAATTAACTCGCCTTTTGCATATCTTGTTGCCATTTTTTCTAAAGACATGACATTAATTTTAGACGCTTGACCTGCTGTACCAAAAGCTTCATAACGTGCTTCACAAATCGCACGCATCGCTTTCATGGTTTCTGCTAAATATTTTCTAGGATCAAACTCAGCAGGGTGTTGTGCAAAATAACGACGCACCGCACCAGTAGAAGCTAAACGTAAGTCGGTATCGATGTTTATTTTTCTTACACCATGCTTAATGCCTTCTTGAATTTCTGAAACAGGCACACCATAAGTTTCTTTGATGCTGCCACCAAATTCGTTAATCACTTTTAACCATTCTTGTGGAACGGAAGAAGAACCGTGCATCACCAAATGGGTATCGGGAATGCGTTTGTGAATCGCTTTAATACGATCAATTGCTAAAATATCCCCTGTAGGTGGACGAGTGAACTTGTAGGCACCATGGCTTGTACCAATCGCAATCGCTAAGGCATCTACATTCGTTGCTTTCACAAAACGTGCTGCTTCATCCGGATCAGTTAATAGCATATCGTGAGTCAAAAGACCTTCCGCACCACTACCATCTTCTTTGCCAGCTGTGCCAGTTTCTAAAGAACCTAAGCACCCTAATTCACCTTCTACTGAAACACCACAAGCATGCGCCATATCGACAACGCGTCTGGTGACACTGGTGTTATACTCAAAATCGGAAGGCGTTTTCGCGTCTTCATGCAAGGAACCATCCATCATCACAGATGAAAAACCCATTTGAATCGATTGTTGGCATACAGCTGGTGAAGCACCATGATCTTGATGCATACAAATGGGAATATGCGGAAATTCTTCCATAGCAGCCAAAATCATATGACGTAAAAAATTTGAACCAGCATATTTTCTTGCACCCGCTGATGCTTGAACAATAACGGGTGAATTGGTTGCATTTGCTGCTTCCATCATGGCACGCATTTGTTCTAGGTTATTGACATTAAAAGCTGGCACACCATATTGATGTTCAGCTGCATGATCAAGCAGCTGTCTCATACTGATTAGGGGCATGATATTCTCCTGTTATATTACTAAAGAAATAATTTATTCTGCTGTGACAATTCTTAAAGAATTGGCTTTACCACCAATGCCGATAATATTGCCTTTAGTGACAATCACTTTTTCACCTGATTTCACAAAATCCATATTCACTAGAGCGTGAATGGCTTGCTCCGTTACTTGCCATGATTCATAGGCTTTGACATTAAATAAGACGGGCACTACCCCTCTAAATAAGGTCATTTTGCCACAAGTTTCTATATGTCTGGATAAGCCATAAATCAACATAGATGAACGAATACGTGACATCCACAAAGGCGTTGAACCCGTTTCGGTTAAAGCCACAATGGCTTTAATCGAAATATGGTTTGCAACATACATAGCCGCCATGGCAATGGCTTCGTCTTCTCTGCCAAAATGTGGCTGAAAGTTTTCAATAGAAAATTGGGCATTCTTATGTTTTTCTGCTGATATGCATATATCATGGATAGCTTGAACCACTTCGAGAGGATGATCACCCGTTGCCGTTTCTGCAGAAAGCATCACGGCATCAGTGCCATCTAACACCGCATTTGCTACATCAGAGACTTCTGCTCGAGTGGGAATAGGGTTTTTGATCATCGATTCCATCATTTGAGTGGCAACAATCACTGCTTTATCCGATAACTCTGCACGTGCAATAATGTGTTTTTGAATGGCTGGCAGTTCGGCATATCCCATTTCAACTCCCAAGTCGCCTCGAGCGACCATCACTGCATCAGCAACCGCTAAAATTTCATCGATGTTTTTAACTGCTTCTACGCGTTCAATTTTAGCGATAATATTAGCTTGAATGTTTAACTCTTTTAATATTTTTCGCGTGTTTGAAATATCACTGGCATCTCGTACAAATGATAAAGCAATGTAATCAACTGGAATATCTTTAAGCGCTTCTAACTGTTGCCTGTCTTTTTCTGTTAGAGCAGGTGCCGACAAACCACCCCCTTTCAGATTGAGCCCTTTGTTATTGCTTAGGGTGCCACCCACTACCACTTCACATATAATCTTTGGTTTTTCTACCGCTTTAATTTTTAAAACAATACGACCATCGTCTAATAGTAAGGTATCGCCTGCAAAAACATCTTCTGTTAAATTAGGATAATCTAACCCTACCGAAACATCTGTTCCTGCTGTTTTATCTAAACTGGCATCTAAAATAAATTCTGCACCCGGTTTTAAGTTGACCGCTGTGTCTTTAAATTTGGCAATACGAATTTTAGGCCCTTGTAAATCGACCAATATGCCAATAATCTGATTTAAAGATTTAGCCACCGTTTTGACTTGTTGAATACGAGCTAATTGTGTTGTCAAATCACCATGAGACATGTTAATTCGAACTAAGTTTGTACCCGCTAAAATAATTTTTTGTAATATATCTGGGTTATCTGTTGAAGGGCCAATGGTCGAAATAATTTTGGTTCTACGCATTTTTGCTCTAGATTGATTATCCACGATTTGTTATCACCTGTATCCCTGGTAGTACTTTGCCTTCAACGTATTCTAAAAATGCGCCGCCACCTGTTGAAATGTAATCTATTTTATCTTGCACTTTAAACTGTTCAATTGCTGAGATGGTGTCTCCCCCTCCTGCCAAAGAATAGGCTGTGCTATTTGCAATGGCATGCGCTAATTTTTGTGTGCCCAATGCAAACGGCGGGCATTCAAATACACCTACAGGACCGTTCCAAATAATAGTTTTAGCACTAGATAACACTTGAGTCAGATCTTTTTGAGAAACTGGACCAATATCTAAAATTAAATCATCACCAGACACTTGGGTTAAACTTTTGATTATTGGGTGGGCTTGAATATCGATTTTATCTGCCACTATCACATCTTGAGGTAACCAGATTTGTTTATGTTGTGATTTGGCTTTATCTAATAAAGTTTTGGCAGCTGGAACCAAATCAGGCTCACAAAGCGATTTACCAATGTTATGCCCCTTAGCAAGTAAAAAGGTATTGGCAATACCTCCTCCCAAAATCAAAATATCCACTTTATCTAATAAATTATTTAATAATTCGAGCTTAGTGGATATTTTTGACCCACCTACAATGGCACAAACAGGTTGTTCAGGTTTTTCTAAGGCGGTGCTTAATGCTTCTAGTTCTTGCTGCATAAGTAAACCAAAACAAGCAACTGGTGCATATTGAGCAACACCTACGGTAGAAGCTTGCGCACGATGTGCAACAGCAAAGGCATCCATGACAAAAACATCACAAAGGCTCGCTAATTTTTTGGCTAAATCCGCTTCGTTTTTATCTTCTCCCGATAAAAATCGACTGTTTTCAAGCAATACCACTTCTTTAGGTGTGACATCTACACCATGCGAAATATCTTGAACGAGTTTAACGGGCTGGCCAAGTAATTCTGTTAATCTTTCTGCTACTGGCTTTAAAGAAAAAGCGGCATCATAGTGCCCTTCTTTAGGGCGACCTAAATGCGAGAGTAGAATGACCCTCGCATTTTTTTCTAGTGCTAATCGAATGGTGGGTAATGCGGCTTTGATACGCGCATCACTTTCTATATGGCCATTTTTGATGGGTACATTAAAATCCTCTCGAATCAAGACTCTTTTTTGATTCAAATCACATGCTTGCATCTTAACGGTCATATCCCTTCCCATTTTTTTAGTTTTAAATTAACAAGACATAAAAGCTTTAGCAGTGTCTAACATTCTGTTAGAAAAGCCCCACTCATTATCGTACCAAGCCAATACTTTGACCAAGTTACCAATCACTTTGGTTTGAGTAGAATCAAACACGGCAGAAGCAGGATTATGATTAAAATCGATAGACACCAAAGGCTCTACGTTATAAGCCAATACCGATTTTAATTCTCCTTCGGAGGCTTGTTTCAGAATATCATTGACTTCTTGAACCGTGGTATCGCGTTTGGCCACAAAACTTAAATCAACAATAGAAACGTTGATAGTCGGTACACGCATCGCAAAACCATCTAATTTACCTGTTAATTCAGGCATCACTAAGCCAATAGCTGCTGCTGCACCTGTTTTGGTTGGAATCATCGATTGGGTTGCTGAACGAGCACGTCTTAAGTCTTCGTGGTACACGTCAGTCAGTACTTGATCGTTAGTATAAGCATGAATGGTTGTCATTAAACCACTCACTAAACCTAATTTTTCGTGTAATGGCTTAACAACAGGTGCCAAGCAATTTGTGGTGCAAGAAGCATTAGAAATAATCGTGTCAGTCGATTTTAAAATGTGATGATTCACGCCATAAACAATTGTCGCATCTACGTCTGCGCCACCTGGTGCTGAAATAATCACTTTTTTGGCGCCTGCACGTAAATGGGCACTGGCTTTTTGCTTATTAGCAAATAGGCCTGTGCATTCTAATACCACATCAACGCCTAATTTTGCCCAAGGTAAATTTTCGGGATTACGTTCTGCCAAAACTTGAATTTCGTCGCCATTGATAATCAAATTACCATCTTGGCCAACAATCACTTCACCTTTAAATTTACCATGCACCGTATCATATTTTGTTAAATGCGCATTGGTTTTTGCATCACCCAAATCGTTTATAGCCACAATCTTAAATTCGTTATGACGATTCCCTTCATATAGCGCTCTTAGAATATTTCTACCAATACGGCCGTAACCATTAATTGCTAAACGTATCATGTGATGCTCCTGTTATTTTATTTATGGATTAATTCAAGGGCCTGTTTTGCAATGTTCTCTGCTGTAAACCCGAGTGTTTCAAATACTTTCGGGGCTGGAGCAGATTCACCGAATCTATCTAAACCGATGACTTTGCCGTTTAAACCGACAAATTGGTGCCAAGAAAGAGAGCTTGCGGCTTCTACCGCTATTCTGTTGAGGCAAGAAGCAGGTAAGACCATTTCCTGATAAGGTTGAGGTTGTAATTTGAATACTTCTACGCAAGGCATAGATACCACACGTACTCTGTAACCTTGTTCACCTAATGTCTTTTGGGCTTGCATGCATAGCTCTACTTCAGAACCAGTGGCAATTAAAATTAAATCTAACGCCGCTTTTTCTGGGTGTGTTTCCGCTAAAACATAACCCCCTTTATGGCTGTCTGATAATTGTGTTGCCGAACGCGCTTGATGTTGTAGTTTTTGTCTAGACAAAATTAAAGCCGTTGGACCATTTTTTTGCTCCAATGCAGCCTGCCAAGCAACCATTGTTTCGGTGGTATCGCATGGACGCCATACACGCATATTGGGCGTTGCTCTTAACATGGTTAAATGTTCAACAGGTTGATGTGTTGGGCCGTCTTCACCCAAACCAATAGAATCGTGAGTGAACACATAAATCGCGCGCTGATGCATTAACCCTGCCATTCTCACTGCATTTCTGGCGTAATCCAAAAATACTAAGAACGTACCGCCATAAGGAATAAAACCGCCATGTAACGCCACGCCATTCATAATGGCACACATGCCAAATTCTCTGACGCCGTAATATACGTAATTACCAGCAGGATTTTCAGCGCTGATAGGTGCTGATGCTATGTGATAAGTAAGATTTGAATGCGTTAAATCGGCAGAGCCACCTAATAGTTCGGGTAGTTGTTTACCAATTAAATTCAAGAAATGTTTAGAAGCTTCACGCGTTGCCATCGATTTGCCTTCTTGTTGGCAAGCATCGACAATCTCTTGAATCATATTCGACCAATTATTAGGTAAATTACCCTCGATGCGACGAATAAATTCTTGTGCCAATTCAGGATAAGCTGTTTGGTATTTTGCAAATAATTCTGTCCACACAGTTAACGCCTTTTCGCCTTTGTTTATCGCGTTATAGGCTTCGTACATATCTGCAGGTATTTCAAAAGGTGCATGCGTCCAACTTAATGCTTTTTTGGCCGCTGCTGTTTCTTCAGCACCTAATGGTGCACCGTGTGATTTTTCGCTGCCCGCTAATTTAGGTGAGCCAAAACCAATCGTTGTTTTGCAACAAATTAAAACAGGTTTTTCTGATTGTGCGCGTGCTTTAACAATAGCTTGTTTGACTGATTCGGCATCATGGCCGTCTACATCGCGAATCACTAACCAGCCATATGCTTCGAATCTGGCTTCTGTTTCATCTTGCCACCATTGTGACACTTTGCCATCGATAGAAATGCCATTGTTGTCCCAAAATACGACGAGCTTGCCTAATTTTTGTGTTCCTGCAAACGAAGCAACTTCATGAGAAATTCCTTCCATTAAACAACCATCACCCACAAAACAATAGGTATGATGATTAACGATATCTAAGCCTGGCTTATTAAAAGTATTTGCCAATGTTCTTTCTGCAAGCGCCATGCCGACTGCATTAGCAATCCCTTGGCCTAGTGGACCGGTTGTGGTTTCTACACCGGGTGTAATACCAAATTCTGGGTGCCCTGCTGTTTTAGAATGGAGTTGTCTGAAGTTTTTTAGCTCTTCTATAGGTAAATCGTAACCTGTTAGATGCAATAGTGAATACAACAGCATTGAACCATGGCCATTAGATAGCACAAATCTATCTCGATTGACCCAACCGGGTTGTTTGGGATGATGAACCAAGAACTCGTTCCATAGGACTTCGGCAATATCCGCCATCCCCATCGGCATACCTGGATGACCAGATTTTGCTTGCTCGACCGCGTCCATGCTAAGTGCTCGAATACCATTGGCGAGCTCACGGTGAGAAAGAACAGACATGCTATCTCCTAGAAAGTTAAATAATTAACATTGGTTTTTAATCCGAGAATTATATCAACTTTTTAGGAGAAATAGGAGTCAACCGTAACAGAGTCATGCCGGTAAAAACCTAAAAGTTGTCATGCCAGCGAAGGCTGGCATCAAGAAAAAGAAAATAAAACATGAAGATATGACTGACTGGATGCCAGCCTTCACTGGCATGACAATATTTTAAATTAGACTTTAGTTAACTATCTATTTTTTGTTTTCTATTGAAAAATCATCAAAACCAAAGGTGAAGTACACCATTTTGGTTATCCATTCGGTATCAAATTGCACTGGTGCAGGTCCGGCCTTTTCAGCTCTTGCACTCATCATGGCCATAGGCGCTGCGTTATCTCTTGCACTATACAAAGGCATAGGTCTGTCAGGAGGCAATTCAGATACACGAATAATTTTTAGATTTTGAATTTTATCTGCCCCAAATAGCGCCATTAGCTTACCTTTGGCATCGGCCAAAGCCATGGTCATGGCTTCTTGTTCTAGCTGTGCTCTTCTTTCATCTGAAATATTAGGCATAGGGCTAGAAAGCGTGACGTAGGTGACCGACGATTCAATCATACCTCGAGGCTCAGTTGAGAATAATTTATATACCTCTGTTTGAATTTCATCAAACAATGTTTCAAAGTTATTTATTTCTTGTGTTCTAAATGTAATGGTATTGGTTTTTTGAAATGTATTGGGGCATAAAATTTTATCTTGATAATACATTTGATAAGGATTCGTATACCCACCTAAAGAAATCACTTTGTTATAATGATTGTCTTTTTTTACCTTGGTATTTAAAAAATCGACAATTTTTCTGGCAGCCTCATCATTCGCCGCTCTGGCATCTGCTGGCTTGTTATAGCATTTAGATTCTACTTGAATCGCCACTTCCACATAATCAGGGTTTGCTAAAACCCGACCTTGCCCAGTCATTATGGCCTCAGCGCCCATAGCTGTTGCTGAAAAACTGATTAAGCCTAAAGGTAACATGAGTGAAAGTGGTACACGCATATGCTAATCCTCATTTCGCCATTTAATAGAACAACCCATACTCGAAAACTGTTCACTAGGTCCCTTGCCTGTTTGTGCGATTAACTGCATGGCTTCGACCAATTCTGCTTTCGCATTTTCGGGTCTTTTGTCTCTGGCAAAAGCATCGAGTCTACCTCTATATTGCAACTCACCACGATTGTTATAACCAAAGAAATCGGGAGTACAAACAGCGCCAAATTTTTTAGCAATTTCTTGTGTTTCATCAAATAAATACGGGAAAGTGTATCCCAGCTCTTGACTGATTTTTTTCATGTGTGTCATATCATCTTCAGGGTAGTCATTGGGATCATTCGCATTAATCGCCACTGCACCAATATTATCTGCCTGCAATTTTTTAATGTCTTCTACTAATCGATGTTGAATGGCTTTAACATAAGGGCAATGATTACAAATAAACATAACTAATAATGCTGATTTATTTTTAAAATCGTCTAACTGCCAAATTTTGCCATCCACCCCTATTAGTTTAAAATTCGGTACTTTTAAGCCTGTTTGCGCTTCAGGGGTATGTAATAAAACCATTTGTTCTTATTCCTGTTTTTTGTGAGGTTAATAGACTCACCATAATACACTTGTCCAGACCATAGGACTATAATGAGCGAAGATTAGTTCCTGATGATTAACTGGTTTTATATCCAGATAAACCACATCTCCCCGCCAGTCTACGCTAACGCTTCGACATGGCGACCCCCTATCAAAAGGGGTGAAATAAGAGACATGTTTCAAAAAAAGCCCCCTTTGATAGGGGGCCGCGAGTATCTGGCTTTAGCCAGAATATGAGCGGGGGGATGTGAGTGAAAATATAACCAAAATTTTTTGGAGAGCACTCATGACAAAAAAAGCCTCTATGTTTAAATGCATAGTTTCTATTTTTTTATTATTAAATTTACCTTCTTCCTATGCAGAAACGCCTGCAGAGCCAGAATTCACGATTTTCCCTGTTTCTTCTGAAATGCAAATTGGTAAATTACAAAAATTTTTAATTGACGCCCCAAACGGAGCTTACCTCACTGTAGGGGCTGAAAGAGGATTTAAAGCCGCTTCTATGATGCCTAATGCTTCTGCTCTATGGTTAATTGATATTTCCGATGACATTATTACATTCAATCAAATCAACACAAAATTATTAAAAGCACCCAATCGAACTGATTATTTAAAATTAAGATGGGGAGCTGATTTTCATGCTTGGGATAAACAACAAGTAGGATTAACCCAAACAGATTTTGACTGGTGGAAAAAACATATTCGGGATATCGATAACATGGATTATGCTTTACCTGAATATTTAAATAAATTTGGCAAAAGCCCAACATGCACTCAAAAAAATAATCAAAATATCAAATTAACCAAATTAGATAAAATAGACTTAGGTAAAATAATCGATTACCGACATGGTAGTTACTTATTTAATGATAATTTATATCAAAAAATACATTCACTGGCCATCCATAATAAAATTTTTACAGGTAAATTTGATTTAGGTGAGCCCACACAAATTGCAAAACTTGTGCATTTATTAAAACAACAACAATTATCGATTAGCGTGTTAGATTTAAATAATTTGTATTTTTCAGAATATCTGGGAGAAGACAAATACTTAAAATTGGTGCATGCCTTGCAGCCACTTGGTCAACCTTCTTCTATTTTAATTGCAATGTCTAATTATAAAAGATTAGCTTGTGCACAATTTCAATTATATTTAGGCTTTAGTTTTGGGCAGATAAAAAAATGGCCTGCTGATTTTAAAATGCAATATTTTATCGATAGCATACCTTCTCAAGTAGACGATTTAATCGATGGACGGTTATATACAGAAGAAGATACTTTGCCTTTATTCAAAAAATAAGTCAGAACAAAGTCAACTAACATTTTAATGTTGTTCATGCTCAATATTTTGCTTATTTTCACAAAGTTTGATTATATTGCGAAAGGATCAAACAAATTGGGATGAACATCTATGGCACGCGATACAAATACCTATTGTTTCACATCAGAATCAGTTTCTGAGGGACATCCAGATAAAATTGCCGATCAAATCTCAGATGCGGTACTAGATGAAATTCTAAAACAAGATAACAACGCACGCGTTGCTTGTGAGACTCTGGTTAAAACCGGCATGATTTTGGTGGCTGGTGAAATCACTACTCATGCCTGGGTAGATATCGAAGAATTAAGTCGCAAAATTATCAAAGAAATAGGTTACACGCAAGACATGGGTTTTAGTTACGATACTTGTGCTGTTTTAAATGCGATTGGTAAACAATCCCCCGATATTGCCATGGGAGTCGATAAGACCGATCCCAAAGAACAAGGCGCAGGAGATCAGGGCATGATGTTTGGTTATGCCACCAATGAAACACCTAGCTGTATGCCCGCTCCTATTTATTACGCTCATTTATTGATGCAAAAACAAGCAAAAGTGAGAAAAGCAGGCTCCCTTCCCTGGTTAAGACCTGATGCCAAAAGCCAAGTCACCTTTGAATATGAACAAAACAAACCTGTTCGGATTAAAAGCATTGTTTTGTCTACTCAACATACACAAAATGTTTTAAACAAAGATATCATCGAAGGGGTCATGGAAGAAATTATTAAGCCGGTGATTCCAAAAGGGTTTTTAACCCCTAAAACAGATTATTATATTAATCCTACTGGTAGATTTATTATTGGCGGCCCTCAAGGTGATTGCGGATTAACCGGGCGAAAAATTATTGTCGATACTTATGGCGGCATGGCAAGACATGGTGGTGGGGCAATGTCGGGTAAAGATCCCTCTAAAGTAGACAGATCTGCCGCTTATGCAGCAAGATATGTTGCTAAAAATCTCGTTGCAGCAGGATTAGCCGAAAAATTAGAAGTACAATTAAGCTATGCGATTGGCATAGCCAAGCCTATTGCTATTTATGTTAATAGTTTTAATACGGGTACCATTCCCGATGAAAAAATGATTGAAATTATTGAGCAGGTTTTTGATTTAACCCCTTATGGCATCACCACCAGTTTAGACCTATTAAACATTTCCTATTTACCCACTGCAACTTACGGGCACTTTGGTCGAACAGAGGCAAATTTTACGTGGGAAAATACCAATAAAATCACCGAAATTCAAAAGCGATTGTAATCTTTATGCGTATATCAAGACTATATCATCCTGAGCACTTAACATTAGACAATCCTGTTGTTTTAAGCGAAGAAAAGAGCCATTATTTAATTCACGTTTTAAGACATAAAATTGGTGATGAGGTGATTTTATTTCACCAAACAGGCGTAGAATTTTATGGCAAAATAGTGTCTGTAGAGGGCAAAAAAAAACCGATTGTGCAACTCTCTCTTTATGCCGAAAAAGTAAAAAATACCGAAGCAGATTTAGCCATTACTTTGGTACAAGCGCTTGCAAAAAACGATAAAATGGATTTAATTGTCCAAAAAGCAGTTGAACTTGGCGTGTATGAAATTTTCCCCGTTCTCACGGAATTTTCAGATGTGAAATTTAATGCCGAACGCATGATAAGTAAACAACAGCATTGGCAAAATATCGCGATTTCTGCAGCAGAACAATCTGAGCGCACGCATGTGCCTAGAGTACATGCACCTTTAAAAATAATAGAGTGCCTACCCAAATTAAGTCCCGAACATGTTTTCTGCTTGCACCCACATTCCCCTGCCATTCCCCTTATGTCGCAGCTAGATATAGCAAATGGGCTTAAAAACGTCACCTTGCTAGTAGGACCCGAAGGGGGCTTTTCTCCAAAAGAAATAGCCTTATTTGAACAAGCCCATTATCACTTTGTGACACTGGGCCCTAGAATTTTAAGAACCGAAACGGCTGCCATGGTGATGCAAAGCATTTTACAGCATCATTTTGGTGATATTCGTTAATCCGAGGTATTACTATCAATACCATACCCCACGATTAAACCAATTGCGCTGCCTATTGCACCTAAAACAAGCATGAAATTTCTCATGGTCGTAAATTTGCGCTCGGTAAAACCCTCACTTCCTATTAAAGATAATGCTCCACCAATTGGGGTCAAAACACCGCCTAGCACACTCCCCAACACGGTATAATACATCATACCGCCACGTACGCTTTTTAACTCATAGTTTTTCAACTCAATCATACAAGCACCACCCTCTATTTTTCTTGTCTTAATTATACAACTGATTTTGGAAAAGCCATTAAATTTCTGTTATGATTCCGCCCACTTACGTCTCTTGAACCCTTGGTAATACGGCATGAATGCACATACATCTTTAAAAGATTATTTTTTGGTTGCAATGCCAGGTCTCGAAGATCCAAATTTTGCTCGTTCTGTAACTTATATCTTTGAACATTCCAGAGAAGGTGCAATGGGAATTGTGATTAATCTCGCCTTAACCATTACCCTACAAGATATTTTTGACAGCATGAAAATAACCTCTGAATCCGAAGTTTTTCGCCAAATTCCTGTGTTTGCAGGAGGACCCGTCAAACCCGAACGAGGTTTTATTTTACACCCAACTTTGCCTCCTGAAAGTGGGCCTTCTCCGTGGCAATCAAGTCTTATGTTAAATTCTTTTTTGAGTATTACCACGTCTAAAGATATTTTAGAAGCCATCGCTGCAGGACGTGGTCCTGAAAAAATGTTGGTTGCTCTTGGATATGCCGGATGGGAAGCAAATCAACTAGAGGAAGAGCTCAAACAAAATTCTTGGTTATATACCAAGGCCACCTCCACTATTTTATTTGATACACCGTATCATGCAAGGTGGCAAAAAACACTTGATCAAATGGGCATTACACTCAGCAGCTTATCTAAAGATCTTGGACATGCATAAACCTATCAAAATTCTTGGCTTAGATTATGGCATGAGAAAAATTGGCGTCGCCATTGGTCAAACATTATTGGGCACAGCCTCTCCTATTGGGATTGTATCTTGTAACCAAGGCGAACCCAATTGGCCTCAACTTTCAAAAATTATAGCTGAGTGGGCGCCAGATAGAATTGTTATTGGCATGCCCTATAACTTAGACGATTCTGAAAATCATATGACAGAAAAAGCAAAAATTTTTGGCGAAGAGGTTCTAAAAAAATATCAGCTTCCTGTTTTTTTTGAAGATGAAAAACTCACCACAAAATTAGTAAACAGTGAACTGTCAGATATGGCACATTATAAAAAATCACCTAAAAAAATTCCTGATTTGAAAGATGCTTATAGTGCATGCATGATTATCGAATCGTATATTCAAGACTACCTGAGAAAAAAAATGTGATGTTTAAACATAAACGACAATATGACGATGAAGGTAGATTAAAACATCTACTGACCATCGAAGGGCTATCAAAACCCCTAATCCATTCTATTTTTGATACCGCTTATAAAATTTCGACTCATCAATTTCACCCTCCCTATTTGCACCAAAATGCAGTGGTGGCAACCTTATTTTATGAGCCTAGTACTCGTACACGTTCTACCTTTGAAATAGCGGCACAAAAACTACAAGCACACGTGGTGAATTTAAGTATCTCCACAAGCTCTACATTAAAAGGTGAGACACTCCGCGATACCGTACAAAATTTAGCGGCCATGCAAACAAATGTGATTATTTTAAGACATTCTAGTTCTGGGGCGGCACATTTTGTTGCAGATCATGTTCCGCAAGGTATCTCTGTGATTAATGCTGGCGATGGCTGCCATGCTCACCCAACTCAAGCACTATTAGATATGTATACAATACAACAGCATTTTAAAGATTTTAGTCAATTGTCTGTTGCGATTATTGGTGATATTTATCATTCTCGAGTTGCACGCTCACAAATACATGCATTAAATACCTTAGGGGTACCAGATATCAGGGTCATTGCCCCTAAAACTTTGTTACCAGCTGATCTCAGTAGCTTAGGCGTGACCGTTTATCCTTCACTTGAATCCGGATTACGTCATGTGGATGTGATTTTATTACTACGATTACAACAAGAGAGAATGCAATCGGGCAAGTTGCCCATTGGTGATAACTATTATCGACATTATGGACTAACAAACAAAACTTTAGCCTATGCAAAGCCAACAGCCATTATCATGCATCCTGGCCCTATTAATCGCGGTGTTGAAATTCAATCTGAACTTGCCGACAGCCCACGAGCACATATTTTGCAACAAGTCACCAATGGCATCGCTATTCGTATGGCTGTCATTGATATGTTGATCAGAAATCAGGTAAAAACCCATGAAAATTAAAATCATCAATGGCACTCTTATCTGCCCTACCGAATCTGCTCCAAGAAAAGGAAACATCTTGATAGATTCAAGAAAATTTGTTTCTGAAAACCAGCATGTCGACTTTCAAGCCGATACAATTATCGACGCTGGAAACCAATGGATTATGCCTAGTTTGGTTGATCTCAAAAGCCGTATTCACCCACCAGGTATAGAAATACAATATGATAATGGTATAAAAGAACTGAAAGCCTACGAACAAAATGGTTTCTCTCACTTAACCTGTTTTCCAAATGCATTTCATTGTTTCGACAAACCTGAAATTATTCATAAATTAAAACAAACAACCGCTTTAAATAAATTGCATCCCATCGGTGCGCTCACTATCGATAACCAAGGTAAACAATTAAGCGATTATCAAGCGCTACATCTCGCTGGATGCCTCGCTTTTTCTTCAGGGTTGAAACCTGTCGAAGATTTATCGATATTACGCGCTGCATATGAACTACTAGCCGATTTAAACTATTTAGTGATAATTTGCCCACAAGATTATACTTTGTCTAAAAATGGCTGTGCACACGAAGGCAAAATTGCCACGCGCTTAGGGCTCAAACCTATTCCTAGAATGGCAGAAACTTTAGCATTGACGCAACATTTCACCCTAATAGAGGCAACTGGATTAAGAGCTCATTTTTCAGGCCTAACCAGCCATAAAAGCATTGAAATAATTGAACACTATAAAAGCAAAGGTCTCAATATTACTTGTGATGTTGCCATTGCCCATTTACATCTTACTGATATAGATATTGAAGAATTTAATCCTTTGTGTCATGTGAATCCACCTCTTCGTGAAAGCAAAGATTTACT
The DNA here is from genome assembly GCA_964433995.1 of uncultured Francisellaceae bacterium. Classification (GTDB taxonomy): domain Bacteria; phylum Pseudomonadota; class Gammaproteobacteria; order Berkiellales; family Berkiellaceae; genus CADEEZ01. The sequence goes on from CAYSTH010000008.1 coordinate 22,772, forward strand.
GAGCCTTAAAAAAGGTTTATTAAATGGCACCATAGATGCGATAACATCTGATCATACTCCCTTTGGACATACCCATAAGTTAGCACCTTTTGAAGAAACCTTACCTGGCATGTCCACTCTTGATAGCATGTTAAAACTTTGCCTAAAAAGCTTCGAAGATTTATCTTCAGATGAAAAACTGTTTATGAACCTCAATCAATGGATAGCGAAATTTACCCGTCATCCGCTTGATATTTTAGGATTACAGGGTGGCACCTTACAACCTAATGATACTGCGAACTTAATTATTATTAATCCTAATGATGAGCACACGCTCGATACCCGTTGTTATCACGCCGGGTTTAAACATTCACCCTTTGATAACTGGTCTTTTTCGCATAATATTAGCCACCTTATTTTAAATGGCGAGATAGTATCTAAATGACATCTAGTATTGCTTTACCTAATGGGTATTACTTACATGAGATAATTTACCAAGAAAAAATAGCGTTATTTCCGGGAAATAAAGTAAACAATGATTATATTTACGATACGGATGGAACCAGTGTTTTTTATATTAATCAACAAAAAGAAAGTTCAACATCTGAAAAAAATCATCTTAGACACACAACAAAATATTTTGCCCAATTTAAAACAAGAACCAGAAATCATTATTTGTTCTGAAAAAAGTTTATCTGCCTTGTTTTATTATTACAAACGATTTCACAAACATTCACATTCTAAACCGATTATTATCATACAAAGTCAAACATACTTGCCTTGTACGCCTATTCCTTCAAAAATTTTATTGCCGCAATTACCCAATCATGTTATTGCGGCCATTCCCTACTTTGAGGATTTAGGCATTCCTTCAAGAATTGCCAGTACTCAGCTTGAATTACCAGGTTGGTATCATGGTCATATTCTCGATGTATTACCCAAAAAATATGAACATATTGTCATTATTTAAATGCTTCTTTATTCACCGCTTTTGCTCTCGCATCTGGTCTGTTAATTAAACGTTCGTCTAGCAATTTTTGTAAATCTTGATCTAACGTTTGCATGCCCATTGCTTGACTCGTTTGCATGGTTGAATACATCTGTGCCACTTTATTTTCTCGAATTAAATTTCGAATGGCAGGTGTACCCAACATAATTTCATGTGCGGCAACACGTCCACCTCCGATTTTTTTAATGAGCGTTTGAGAGATTACCGCTCGCAAAGACTCTGATAGCATTGAACGAATCATGTCTTTTTCTTCACCAGGAAAAACATCGACGACCCTATCTATGGTTTTAGCTGCCGAGGTAGTATGTAATGTACCAAAAACCAAATGTCCGGTTTCAGCCGCTGTAAGGGCCAATCGAATGGTTTCAATATCTCGCATTTCTCCCACTAAAATCACATCGGGATCTTCCCGTAAAGCTGAACGCAATGCTGCAGAAAAACTCGCCGTATCACGATGCACTTCTCTTTGGTTAATCAAAGATTTTTTAGATTGATGCACAAATTCAATAGGATCTTCAATGGTTAAAATATGATGATTATATTGCTCATTTATATAATCAATAATCGCCGCAAGGGTTGTACTTTTACCCGAACCTGTTGGGCCTGTCACCAAAATTAATCCTCTAGGATTTTGTGCAATTTCTTTAAAAATGGGCGGTGCAACTAATTGCTCTAGTGTCAATACTTCTGAAGGAATCATTCTTAATACAGCGCCAGCACCTCGATTATGGTTAAAAGCATTCACCCTGAAACGCCCTACGGTGGGGAGCTCATATGAAAAATCTGTTTCTAAATTTTCTTCATATTCTTTGCGCTGTCTATCATTCATGATATCGTAAATCAATTCATGCACATTTTTATGATCCAGTGCCGGCAAATTAATTTTTTTGATGTCTCCATCAACCCGTATCATGGGAGGCAATCCAGCCGATAAATGTAAATCTGACGCTTTGTTTTTAACGCCAAACTTGAGTAATTCACTAATATCCATTAATCTCACCTCATGACACATTATCAACAGTTACTATCTGATATTCGCCGGTTAGAAGCAAAGTATCAACGCCCTCTTCATAGTATAAAACTACTTGCTGTTTCAAAATCACAGCCACTGGATAAAATTCGCCTCCTAATACAATCAGGACAGCTTGATTTTGGCGAAAATTATCTGCAAGAAAGCCTCATCAAGATATCGGCATTAGCACCTTTAAATCTTAACCCTGCTCTTCACTGGCATTTTATTGGCCAACTACAATCTAATAAATTAAAAACCATCGCATCACACTTTGATTGGGTTCAAACCCTAAATACCCTAGAGCAAGCCAAAAAATTAAGTCAATTCAGGCAAGCGCTTGGCAACCACTTTTCCCCCCTAAATGTCTGTATTCAGGTGAACATTAGTCTCTCTAAAAATAAGCAAGGTGTCTTGCCAGATATCACTCTGTTAGAAAAATTATGCAAAGATGTCAGTTTGCTTCCCAATATAGCTTTAAGAGGCTTAATGACGATTCCCGATGCTGCAGATAATGTTGAAGCCCAATATCGTCCACTTAAGTATATGGCAGAGTTGTTTGCTGAGTTACAATCTAGAGGCCTAAACTTAGATACCCTCTCAATGGGAATGTCTCAAGATCTAGAAGCTGCCATTGCAGCAGGCTCAACTTTAGTGAGAATCGGAACCAGATTATTCGGACCAAGAGATTAGAGATGACTATATCACATACACGCATTGGCATGATTGGTGCTGGTAATATGGCAAAAGCCATGATTGCAGGACTCGTTAAAAATCATTTTCCTAACAATCAATTATGGGTAAGCGCACCCAGGCAAGAAAATCTTGATTTCCTAAAAGCCACTTATCAAATCAATGTGACACAAGACAACCTAGAATTGGCTAACCAAGTTGATATATTGATTTTTGCTGTCAAACCAGATGTACTCAAAACAGTTATCTATTCACTAAAATCTATTATTCAACAAAGAAAGCCTCTATTAATTAGCATCGCAGCTGGCATTTCAACTGAAGCCCTTTACCAGTGGCTAGGCGATACTGAATCTCAGTTGTCGATTGTCAGAGCCATGCCAAATACTCCCGCATTCATTAATCAAGCAATGACAGGTGCCTTTACAACAAAGCCCTTGTCTAACCATCACTTAAACACGACCAATCTTATTTTATCTGCCATGGGCAACTATCGTTGGTTAGAAAAAGAAACTTGGTTAGATATCGTCACGGGATTGTCTGGCTCGGGTCCTGCTTTCTTATTTTATATTGTCGAAGCCATGGTGGCTCAAGCAGAAAAAATGGGCTTACCAGAAGCCATTGCTAAAGAATTTGCCTTAAAAATGTGTGTTGGCAGCGCTTCACTTGCGTTATCTACTGAACAACCTTTGTCGGTACTACGACAAAATGTGACCTCCAAAGGAGGCACCACTTTTGCTGGCCTACAAAAAGCGGAAAGCTTAGGCTTAAATCATGCTGTAGAAAGTATGATTGCTGCTGCCGTAGAAAGAGCCAAAGAAATTAGCCAACAATCGCTTACAACATAAAATTTTAGGATAAAGCTATGCACGCTATCACTCAAGCTATTCATTTTTTAATTACCAGCATTTTTGATATGTTTCTCATGCTTGTCTTGCTGCGTTTTATTTTTCAATTTATCAGGGCAGATTTTTACAATCCTATTTCACAGGCTATCGTCAAACTCACTAATCCCGCTTTAATTCCATTAAGAAGATTTATACCCAGTGTGAAAGGCACAGATACTGCAGGCATTGTCTTATTGTTGGGCCTGTGTGCGATAAAACTCATTATCTCTTGTTTGATACAATTTCATGCCCTTCCTTCAATAGGCGGATTGATCATTTGGATCTTGGGCGATTTAATGACCTTAACTTTAAATGTTTTTTTCTGGGCCATTATCATTCAAGCGATTATGTCATGGGTTTCTCCTATTCCTGGACACCCTGTTTATGCCATTTTATATCAACTCACTGCACCTTTAATGCAACCTGCAAGAAGATGGATAAAACCAATTTCAGGCATAGATATCTCCCCAATTGCTGTTTTACTGTGCTTGCAAGTGTTGATAATGCTAATCGCTAGCCCCATCAGGCAATTAGGTATGCTGTGGTCCGCATAACGGCTTATCCTGCTTTTATCATCAATATTTGGGTACAACCCAATGCCAAACACACTCAAGTGATTGGCATGGAGGCTGATTATCTTAAGATAAAATTGCATGCCCCAGCTGTTGATAACAAAGCAAACGAAAGCCTTGTACTTTTTCTTAGCAAAAGCTTTAAAACAGCCAAATCAAATATTACCTTAGTAAGTGGCCAGCATCACCGAAAAAAACGGCTAGAAATTCGAAGTGCCACTGACATGCCAGAATGGGCCCACTTTTTTCTCACAACAAATCATACTGGTGAATAAAAAAATTGATATGAAAAATAAAATCGTACCTGAAGAAATAAAAATAGAACTTTATCCCAATCAATATATTGCTGCTCAACGTTGGGGAAAAGAAGGTTTGCCAGTACTAGCCATACATGGATGGCTAGATAATGCGGGGAGCTTTGAAACCGTCATTCCTTATCTCAGCGCGCCTATCCAAATTTGTGCCGTCGATTTGCCAGGCCATGGCTATTCTAGCCACAAGCCAGCAGGACAATATTTTCATATGTCTGATGTGGTCATTGATTTATTTCGGTTTGCAGATTTAATGGGTTGGAAAACATTTGCTCTTTTAGGGCATTCTTTAGGTGCTTGTATTGCGAGCCTCATGGCAGGTACGTTTCCGGAGCGAATTCAAGCTGTCGCATTAATAGATGGTCTAGGTCCTTTAACGCAACACGCTCAAGATAGCCCAAAACAGCTTAAACAAGCCATTAGCGCTAATACCAAAATCACCGCTAAAAAATTACGTGATTTTACCACCATAGAACAAGCTGTAGAAGCAAGAATGCAAGGCATCACGGCCATCAACAAACAGGCCGCCGAAATCTTACTCCAAAGAGGACTAATCAAAACAGAAACAGGTTGGCAATGGTCTACTGATCCTAGATTATTATTACCCACCCCTTCTATCATGACTGAAGAGCAAGTTCTGTATTTTTTAAGTGAAATTACTGCACCAACCTGTCTCATCCGCCCTAATCAAGGTTACCCTTTTCCTTTAGCTAAAATGGAAAAACGAATGAACCAAGTCAAATTACTCTCTGTGGTTGAATTACCCGGTAGTCATCATATTCATTTGGAAGAACCTAATATAGTCGCACCACATCTAAATTTATTTTTTAATCAATTATGAGTCGTATATGAAAATTGTTGTCGCTTCCAGTAACCAGGGTAAGTTAAAAGAAATTCATGCTTATTTAGCCCCTTTAAATATTACGCTTATTCCTCAATCTACTTTGCAGATCCCAGATGCAGATGAAACGGGTCTTACGTTTGTTGAAAACGCGCTCATTAAAGCAAGACAAGCTACTCGCCTATCAGGCATGCCAGCATTGGCTGATGATTCTGGTATTGTGGTGCCTTATTTAAATGGCCAACCTGGCATTTATTCTGCAAGATATGCTGGAACACATAGCGATTTTACCGCAAACATAGCCAAATTAATTCAGGCTTTGCAGGGAACAAACGAAAAACAACGCCAAGCTTATTTTTATTGCTGTTTGGTTTATCTTGCACACGAACACGATCCTTGCCCTATTATTGCCGAAGGCCAATGGCATGGAGAAATTACTCTCGCCCCTAACGGTCAAGAGGGCTTTGGGTACGATCCCGTTTTTTACCTCCCTGAATTAAATAAAACGGCCGCAGAATTAAATCTAGAAGAAAAAAATAAGCTTAGCCATCGCGCTATTGCGCTCAAACAACTTCAAGCAAAATGGCTAAAATCATCAACATGAGTACCCTTATGCAAAATCTCTCGATTTATGTTCATTTGCCTTGGTGTGTGAAAAAATGTCCTTATTGTGATTTTAATAGCCACGTGCATCAATCTGGCTCACATCAACTGCCAGAAACAGAATATCTTAAGGCATTAACTTTAGATCTAAAACAAAGCTTGATGCTCTATCCAGACTTAAAGCAGCGCTCTATAAAATCCATTTTTTTTGGTGGTGGTACCCCCAGTTTATTTTCGGGACAAGCCATTGATGCGATATTAAAAATGCTAACGCAATCTTTTCGTTTGTCGACTGATTGCGAAATCACGCTAGAGGCCAATCCTGGCACAGTAGAACGTAAACATTTTTCGGCTTACCGCCAAGCAGGGGTGAATCGTTTATCTTTAGGGATTCAAAGCTTTCATGCCGGTCATTTACAAAAACTGGGACGTATTCATGATGCTCAAGAGGCGGGACAAGCCATTGATATTGCAAGGGAAGCGGGCTTTGATAATCTTAATCTCGATATCATGTATGGCTTAATCGACCAAACTGTCACCGAAGCGATAGAAGATTTAAATCTTGCTTTTGGTTATGCGCCAGAACATCTGTCTTGGTACCACTTAACCTTAGAGCCCAATACTTTATTTTACAAACAACGTCCGTCCATTCCTGAAGATAATTTAATTCAACTCATTGAACAACAGGGTTATGATTTATTAAAACAACATGGCTATAAACGATATGAGATATCTGCTTATGCAAAGCCTCAACGCCAAGCAGTACATAATCTAAATTATTGGCAGTTTGGTGATTATTTAGGATTAGGTGCAGGAGCACATTCTAAAATAACCCAAAATAACGCTATTTTTAGGTTGGTAAAACATAAGCATCCTAAAACCTATCTAGAATGTGTATCCCATCAAGCCAGCTTTATACAAGAACAGCGACAAATTGCTGATGAAGATAAACCCATTGAATTTATGATGAATGCTTTAAGACTCATCGACGGCGTGACATTAGACTTATTTAAACAAACCACTGGTTTATCTATTCACACAATAGAAAAAAATATCCTCAAGGCTAAAACCCAAGATTTATTGCAAATAGAGAGGCTCTCTTCTCTTGGAAAAATTAAGCCAACTGAAAAAGGGTTATTATTTTTAAACAATCTTGTTAATTTATTTTCGGAGGCATCATGAATTTATCTTTTTCATATTTGACAGAACCCAAAGAATTTGCAGAAGCATCCCTTATTTTTGTAGAAACCAAACCTGTTTTAAAAGTTTTGCTGCTTTTAATGAATATCGCTATCTTTTGTATTTTAGTGTTGATTGCCTTTAAAGGGTATAGAGTAGGATTAGAGCCGCAAGAATGGTCCATGATTTTGATGATTGTTCTATGGTTATTTGGTAGGAAAAAATTCAACCGTTGGGTTTTTTTTAGAAAGTTTAACAAACAAACCTTTGACAAACAAACTCTCAATTTAAATTTTTCTCGAAATGGCTTAATTTGGTCAGGAGAAAAATTTGCCAAAGGAGAAGCGCATTGGTCACAGATTAAATATATCATTGAGCTTAAAAATGGTTTTATCTTACCCGTTTCAGCAACCCAATTTCTTTGGTTACCTGAAAGAGTGTTTGAACCTGTCAGTCAAAGACAAACTTTAATCGAGTTAATCACCGAAATGAATGTGCCGATTAAATCTTATTTGCAGCGTTCTTGTTAAAGAATACTATGCAATAGTAATAGGGTGACGGCAATATATAAAACCGTCATCCCAATACCTGCTCGCATGAAATCTCTTACCGTATAACTGCCAGGTCCTAAAATTAAAGCATTTGCTTGATGTGTTGGAAATAAAAATGCATTTGATGCTGAAATAGCAACCAATAAAGCAAACATTCTCGGATCCGCCCCCACTTCCAGCGCTAAACGTACCACTAAAGGCACCAATATAATCGTTGCCCCAACATTTGATACCACCAAACTTAATAATGCGGCAATCACCGCTACCCCTATTTCAAGCCATAAGACAGGTACATTCACAAAGTCGTATAGCACTTCTTGTACTAACCATAAATCTGCCCCTGTTGTATTCATGGCGATACCTAATGGAATTAATCCTGCCAATAAGAAAACCGTACGCCAACTTACCGATTGATAGGCCTCATCTATACTGATGACACCTGAAAAAATCATGCCCACTGCGCCTACTAATAATCCTATTGCCAAAGAGATATCTGCAAAAACAATTAAACCTAAGGTTAATAACAAAAAAATCAGGGCCAAAGGTGCTTTTTCGGTTTTTTTATCTTCACGTGGAAAATCGGTGGTCACGACTAAATAATCGGGATTTTTTTCAAACTCAGATAAGGCATACCAACTGGTATAAATGCCTAGCAGATCACCTGGCTTTAATATGGCTGCTTTTAATTCTTCTCCCAGTAACACTTTATCGCCGCGCAATAATGCCAAGACTTGCAAGCCAAATTTTCGTCTTAAATGTAGTTCTCCTAAATTTTGTCCGACTAATTGCGAGCTGGGCGGAATCACCACTTCACATAAACCAGATTGTCCAGGATTTAATAATTCACCAAATATTTTTAAATGATTAGTAGGTTTAATATGATATTGATGAGAAAAGGTTTCGATGGTATGTTTTTGTGCCAAAACAGCCAATTCAGATTTGACTTTGACTTCTTGATTGCGCATAGGTGGAAAAGAAATGGCATTTCCGGTTTTAATGGCAATCACAGCCATATCATTGCCTAATATCTGCTCCCATTCTTTTAGGGTTTTATTGGTTAATCGAGGATCATCTGGAACAATAAACTCAAAAATTCCGCCACCAATGCCATAGGTTTTTTGAAAATAATCTAAAGTAGGACCAATCACCACCGATTTTTTAGTTGATTTAGGTAAAATAAATTTGCCTAATACTAAAAAATAAACAATCCCCACAAATAATAATCCCAACCCAATGGGTAACACAGAAAAAAAACCAAAAGGACTGAATAATTTGCTTTGTGATGGCATGAGTGTTGCCATGCTGCTTAACTGAGAATTTAATAAAATTAAAGGGCCTGTGCCTACCATGGTTAAGGTTGAACCTAAAATGGCACAAAACCCGATAGGTAACAGTATTTGAGATTTGGCAATGCCTGTTCTTCTTCTAATGCGGCTGACAACTGGTAAAAATAATGCCACCGCCCCCACAGAACGCAAAAAGCCTGCCAATATACCGGTTGAGGTCATCAACAAAAAACTAATTCTTTTTTCGTTTTGTCCGCCCAGCTTTAATATCCAACTGGTGGCAATATGCATGATGCCACTTTTTTCTAAGCCCGCACCTAAAATCATCACACTAATCAGTGCAATTACGGCTTCACTAGAAAAGCCTGAAAATAAATCCTGTGTGGAAACAAGTTTCGTTAGGCCCAATAGAGCCAATACTAAAAAGGCCACCACATCAACACGAACCACCTCAGAAATAAACAAAATGATGGTGAAAAAAATAATCACAAACACCAACAGAATATCTGGGGTCAAGGTTGACATGATCTTGGCTTAACTCTTTAACTATTTATATTTTATATGTATATCAATAGTATAGTCAGAAGCCTAAAACTTATTTTTTCCTATATTTCAAATCGCGGACTTCATGGCCTAAACGCAGGCCTCTACGCTCAAATTTTGTGGCAGGACGATTCTGAAGTTCATCTTCACTCATCGATATGGGTTCAAAAACAGTATGCTCTGCAAACAAGCCTTCAACTTGTTCAGCATAAGGTACCCAATCTGTGGCTATGTGTACCCAACCTTGATGACAAAGCTTGTTAGTTATTAGGCTAATAAAATCTTGATTCACTAAACGGCGTTTCTCATGACGTTTTTTGTGCCAGGGATCGGGAAAAAATATCTGTATGCCAAATAGACTCTGATCAGAAATCACCTGTTGCAACATCCAGACAGCATCCACTCGGGCAATTTTGATATTTTTAAGACCTAAATCGGCAGCCGATTTTACCACTCTGGCTATCCCAGGTTCATGCACTTCTACCCCAATATAATTAATCTGAGGGTTGGCTTCTGCCATTTCTAACAACGAATGCCCCATCCCAAAACCAATTTCTAAAATAACCGGCTGAACTTGTTCAAAAAGCACATCAAAATCCAATAGTGGTGTTTCTGGTGCATAACTATCGAGCTCGATACCATACTCATGCCAAGCTTCTTCAAGTCCTTTTTTGGCTCCTGGCGGTATCCGCCCACCCCTTTTCACAAAGCTACGAATGGTTCTAGGATGGCGTTCGAGTTTAGCCAGTTCTGACATAGGCACTTGTATATCACCTTAAATCTGATATTGGTTTTAGTTAGCTGTTAGACAACGAATTCTACCACACTCAAACTCTGATT
>CAYSTH010000009.1:0-28252 GCA_964433995.1 uncultured Francisellaceae bacterium
TAGATGGACTACAAGGTTTTTTATTTGCCAAACCTATGAATCCTAAAAAAATGCATGCTTATCTTCACAATGCTTTAGAAGATAAGCTGTAAAACTCTAAATTAGTTCTCAAGTAGATTATAGGGTTGAGTTGGCACCTGTGTTTGACCTTTTGGTCACTCTATTCATATCGAGTGAGCCTGCATTCAGTCGTTTTTCAGTATTATGACGATTTCTTTCATATGCTAAACGAGGTAAGAAAGTTTGGTTAGAACCTGTCTGAATATTTGTAAATATATTCTCATCTGAATGGGCTTCAATGAGATTTGAGCTACCTGATTTTATTTCTTTTATTTGAACTGACTCGTGTTTGCTGTTACGCTCTAATTCAGTAATCATCGAACGTATGGTTATTAATTGCATTTTTTCACTGAAGCTCAATTCCTTTTGAGAACTAAGATGCTCTTGATATTTTTTTAAAAACAATGTTGTGATCAGCTGATTTGAAGGGGTGTCATCAGTTGTGTTTGTATCGATATTTTCAGGCGCATCGTGCCCCAGCAATTCGGCCAAAATCTTTCGAGGATCATGTTGATTTCGGTCAAGGAAAAATAGATTATTTTTGTGGGAAAGGGCTGAGGCAAAACAACCGCCATGTTCTTGTGTTTTTCTGAAAATTTCAATCAGTTGATTTAAAGCATCAGCAGTTTGATTTTGTTGATGTTGCGACGATTGAATTGCCTTATCTTGATGTGCTTTTATTTCGATAGTTTCTTTTTCTTGAAGCAAGTTTCTTTTCATGTCATCAGATAAAATTTTAATTAGTAATGATTTGTCCGATGTTCTTAAGTAAGACAAAATAAAATTTAGGTTTGAATTGAAATAAATTAGATAACTATTTTCAATTTTTTGACAAATTTCAACACGTTTTTTGAACATACTTGATAGGTTCAATGTCGGGCGATTGATGTTTTGGTAAATAGCTTTTTTTAAACAAGTTGATTAATATAATGATCTTGAATAAATGCAGTCGTAATTCAAAAGAATGGGTTATTTTTTCCGCTAATTTATAAAGTGTGCAGTTTTCATTTGCATCGACTCTTTGATGTAATGATTTAATAATGTCTGAATCTTCAGCGCGCCTATTGAAACTAAAGTTAGAAATCTTCGAATCAAATTGGGATATTAAGAAAATACTCTTATCTATCCCTTTAGGAACTTTGGCGCCAGGATAAACGTTTAGCATTGCAGAAAAACTATTTAATAGGGCGGATTGGATATGGTTTCTATCAAATTTGGCTATAAGGGATTCAATTGTGAGCAAAAAAGGTTCTGTTTTAATAAGATGACTATAATCATTAAAATTGTTCGTGGGCGCAATTCGATCGATGTAACGGAAAGGATCTAGTTCTTGTTGTAACACGATTTGTTTATCAGTGGAACAAATGTTTTCTAGTGCCCACCCGTGATCAATCTTAACTAATCCTTGAAGGGATGTTCTGCCAATGTTGCCTACGTTGCAGTCATAGTCTCCTAACATAAGGCTTAAAGCTAGTATTTCTGATAGTTCAGATTTTTCAGTTAGGGTTAAATTTTCAAACAAAGCCTGTTTTTCAATGGGATTTAGGCGTGAAGTGAATTTTCCCTCTGTATTCATAAGCGATTTAAATCCAGGTGTACATAATGAGGCCACAAATACCTCATCATGTTTACTTCGAATTAATTCACATTGTGCAAAACGATGTCCCAGCCCCATCGCTGTTGCTATGCTGCTGACAACAATTTCAACTAGGTCATCGGCCAAAAAATCATAATTAGTGACATGCTTTAAATAATATAAATTGGATGACTTCGTGTAAAATCCACTCCATTGCGCTTTTTTCTGCTTACCACCACTGACCTTTAGATTTTGTTTTGGCTGAAAGCCAAGTTCTTCTAGTCCACTATTTTTAGGGTTAAATGTTTCGGGTTCGAGCTCAACTTGGATTTTTTCTTTTAAAATCTCAAAAAATTCAATATTTTTATCAATAGACTGTAGGCCAAATGCTAATTCCGATGTTAATAACATATTCTGTGCATGAGGAGAATAAGAATTAATCATGTCACCAAAGGGAGTCGTTAAAGCAACAGATACAGTTATCATGTCTATAGACTTTAAAACCCTTTCACAAACTACACGGCATTTTTCAACATGAAGTTTGTTATGTTCTTTTAAGTTTTCTTGCGAAACGAAGCGATTTAGCTCTGTATGTAGTTCTTTTAGTGTGATCTCACAAAGAATAATATTTTTATCCTGAGTGTGCCAGGTTTTTAATGCATTAAAAAATTGAATATCATTATTTTCTTTTTTTAAAAAATGTAAGAGTGTTTGGAGTTCGGCACAAAATAAAGCAATTTTATTGGTCAAAACAAACTTCATTTTATGTGGGTCGATTAAATTTTCTGCATGCTTTAAATCTGTGTTAGATGCTGCAGTCAGTAGTTGGTGAGGCGAAAATAGATCGCTTCTTTCATTGTCTTTTTTGTCGATAATCATGGTATGCCAAGTTTGGTTTAGTAATTTAGAAACAGAAAATCTGTCTTCTAATTGTTGTGCAACTTGTTTTATTTGATTATGTTGTGTGTGTGTACTTGTACTTGTACTTGTACTTGTACTTGTACTTGTACTTGTACTTGTACTTGTTAAATTTTGGCTATGACTACTAAAATCTTGTATGGGTAAGGAGTCATGAAATAAATAAAATAAGTAACTAAATTTACGAGTATTCAGGGTAGATTGTTCAACTTTGTCAAAAACCGTGCTATTAATGTAACTTATTGTCTTGTTCAAAATGAAGCTTCTAAAGCATTCCTTGGTTTTGTGCCAAAGCCCCTGTTTTGTATTCTCGATTTCTTGTCCAGTGGTGAGAGCAGGGATCATTTTTTGTGCATGAAGCAATTTTGGCATATGACCAGATAGGTTAATTAGTTGTTGTTCAACTAATTTAATATAGACAAATAATGAAGAAGAAGCTTTTGATAATAAACTTTCATCTTGTTCTAAAGGTAATACGATCATCTGTTGAAAATGATTTTTTAAAGAATCATAAGTATTGATAATATAGTTCATCAGGCCATCTGAATAGTAAGAAGCAAGATTTCTCTGTATTTTTTCAAGCATCTGTTTTGCATGGTCACTGTCTATGCCTTCAAAAGTACTTTTTAGCTTTTCGAGATGAGCGATATGAGAATAAGTACTTAAGTCGGATTTATTGATACAGTTTAATGATACTATAGCGTCGCGTGATTTAGCCTGCCACTCAATGGCTTTGGGATAGTTCAATTCAGATAATTTTTGTCCTACTTTCTCAAAAAAATGGATCTGCCCCCACAATTTATAACTAATGTGTATTTTCAAATCTTCAAAAAAATTATCAGCCATGTGCTCACCCATCACTATCTAAAAATGCATATGCACGCAGCAAGCGCGCTCAGTTGGAAGGCCGACTATAACAAATTGACCCAGGTAAAGACAAGTGTTATTCGATAAAAACGTTGTATTTCCGCTTGATTAGCTTATGAATAAGCAAGTTTTTGTGATGAACAGATGATAGGCGAACAAGGCTTTTTATTTAACCTTTAGAAATAAGATATATATTGTTTTTGAGAGATGTTTCACTTTTTTATTTGTTTTAAATAAACAGCAAGAAAATACCCATACCAAGCAATAATCGATATAGGGTAAAAGGCAGCATGCCAATTTTTTGTATTAACTTCAAAAAATAATGAATACAAAAATAGGCACTAACAAAAGCAATACCAACTGCCAGTATTAGCTCTTGCCCCGAGAAATTAAGGGGCTCTTTTATGAGCCTTAAGCCTTCGTAGCTTGTCGCCATTAAGATAATGGGGATAGACATCAAAAATGAAAAACGAGCAGCATTTTCTCGCGTTAATCCCATAAATAAGCAAGCTGTCATGGTGACGCCTGAGCGAGAGGTGCCGGGTATCAGTGCCAGGGCTTGAGCCATGCCCACAAACATCACCGTCTTCCAGTTTAATCCCGATTGAAGTGCATTAGATGATGAGGGGGAAGTCGCACTAGCGTGCTGTAACTGTCTGCTTTGCCTATCGCTGAAAAAAAGTAATAAGCCAAAAATCACCGTTGTAAACCCAATAACAATAGGGGAGCGTAGCGTATTAGCCACCACATCATGAAATAATAAACCGATTAATACAGCCGGAATGGTTGTGGCAATTAATTGCCAGCCCAATTTGCTTTCGGGACTAGATTGTCTGGTAAATAGAGAAGCAGTCCAATTGATAGCGATGCTGATCAGTATTTTTCTGAAATAAAGGGTAACGGCTAACAGGGTACCAAAGTGTACAGCCACATCAAAAAAGATACCTTGATCGGGCCAATTGGCAAAATAAGGCACTAGGATTAAATGCGCCGAGCTAGAAATAGGCAAAAATTCTGTTAGCCCTTGCACCAAGGACAAAATAGCAATCTGAAAAGCATTTAACATGCAGTTAACTCTTTAGTCATTAAGATTTTGGTTTTTGTTGGCATTCAGGTGAATCTTTTAATTGGTGTTGGGAGAGTTTATAAAATAATTCTCCTACACAAAAACCAACTTGTTGCCCAGCCATTGCCGCAACGGTTGGTGTTAGGGTATTAGGGAGTTTGTCCATCATGCCAAAGGTGCAGCCTCTTGTATATGAATCAATAAGCTGTACGCAATCAACGGCGCTCATCTCATAACATTTTCGCCAGTGACTACCTTCTTTGCATAACCCTGAGCTCATGGTTTTATTCAGCGTAGCCGCCCAGCTGCTGGTCGGTAAGTCTCCGGGCTGCATTTTCATTAAAGGGGTAGGAATAGCCGAATGAATGGCAAAGACAGTGACAGGAACAAGGGTAGAAAAAAGAGAGGCTATGCCCGCCAATCTCATTTTAAATCGATCTGTTGTTGCCATAAGTTACCTCATCCTTTTAAGTAGTTCATTATATAACATAAGTGTCAGCATAAACGAAGTGATTGATACACATATAGCGATTATCGCAACCACATCTCAGCACATACCCATTATTTAAATTGTATCAGTCTGTTATTTCTAGTGTATCAGCACAGAAGTTTTTTTAACGATTAAAAAACAAATTAATTTTGTTGGTTAACTTAAACATGTAGTACAATTAAACTCTGAGAAAGGGAGAACAATTCTATGTGGCACTTGAAAACCAAGCTAGGCACCTTTTGGATTGTATCAAACGAAGAGAGCGATGATAGTCGCCAGGGTGAAAAACGCTATTTTCTAGGCATGGATGATACAACTATCCGAGCCTACGGTGATGCGCAAGAAGCAATAGAAGATATTTGCAATCATACCACCGGAGAGCTGCAATGGGATGTGGATACACGCATTAAAGTGCCAGCAGACATTACACAATGGCAAGAAGGCGAGCCTGAAGTTTGGCGAAAGAACTAAAATACTTGATTCGAGCATCAGGCTTCTATATGATCCGGCTCTGAATTCGAGTTTAAATTAAGGATTAGCCCGTATGAAAGCTGAGATCCATCCAGATTACAAAATGATTACTGTAAGTTGTGGTTGTGGCAACCGTTTTGAAACCCGTTCTACTTACGCTCAAGCAGAGCTGAAAGTGGAAGTGTGCAATGACTGTCACCCATTTTTTACTGGTAAACAGAAAATTTTAGATACTGAAGGTCGTGTTGATCAGTTTATGCGTCGTTACGCAAATAAACAGCAGCCTGCGGCTACTAAGTAATTTATCATTTTTTAAAAAATAGGCGCTTTATAGCGCCTTATTTTTATGGTTTTTTTTTAATATCACATCACAGGTGAGGTTGTTTAGATGTCCACCAAACTAGCTCAATTTAAGCAAGATGCCCTAGATTACCATCGTTATCCTAAACCAGGAAAGCTAGCAACTCAAATAACAAAACCCACCGACACGCAATTAGATTTGTCATTAGCTTATTCTCCTGGCGTGGCAGAGCCTGTTAGGGCGATTGCAGAGAATCCTGCTTTGGCTGCAGATTATACTGCCAAATCAAATTTGGTTGGTGTGATTACCAATGGTACGGCAGTATTAGGTTTAGGCAATGTGGGGCCTTTGGCATCTAAACCGGTGATGGAAGGCAAGGCAGTTTTATTCAAACGTTTTGCTGATATTGATGTATTTGATATTGAAGTCGATGCGGCCACACCAGAAGATTTCATTAATACGGTGGCCAATATTGCGCCTACTTTCGGTGGCATTAACCTTGAAGATATTCGTGGCCCAGAATGCTTTGAAATAGAAGAAGCGCTTATTTCAAGATTAGACATTCCTGTTTTTCATGACGATCAGCATGGCACGGCTATTACGATAGCAGCAGCCTTACTCAATGCTTTAGAGATTCAACAAAAAAAGCTGAATGAAGTAAAGTTAGTTTGTTTAGGCGCTGGTGCGGCAGGTATTGCTTCTATGCGTTTACTCATTAATTTGGGCTTAAAGCGCGATAATCTATTTATGATAGATAAAACCGGTGTGATTCATACAGGTCGAACCGATTTAAATACCTATAAGTTTGCTTTAGCGTGTGAAACAGATAAGCGTACACTAGAAGAGGCTATTTCAGGCGCAGATGTGTTTATTGGTTTATCCGGCGCTAATTTATTGTCAACAGATATGCTGAAGACCATGGCATCAAAGCCTGTCGTTTTTGCTTTATCTAATCCCGACCCTGAAATTGATTGGCATGTGGCACATGCTTGTCGCCAAGACTTAATTATGGCAACAGGAAGAAGTGACTTTCCTAACCAAGTAAATAATGTGTTATGTTTTCCCTATATTTTCAGAGGGGCACTGGATGTAAAGGCCAGTAGAATTAATGTAGAAATGATGATTGCGGCCGTAGAAGCTATTCGCGCTATGAGTAAACAAGAAGTACCAGCTGAAGTGTTAGCTGCTTATGATTTAAATACGGCGTTGAGTTTTGGCGCAGATTATATTCTACCTAAACCAATGGATCCCAGATTATTAAATGCCATCGCACCTCAAGTGGCATTAGCTGCCATTAAAACAGGTGTTGCTCGAGCGGGTTACCCTGCTCACTATCCAAAATTAATGGAAGAAGTTGTTCAACAAGAAGAACTTGAGGCAGTGGCTATATAGGCTCGGCTTTAGTAGGATAGAAAGACTTTTACAAAATAAATAGTCATCACAGGGAGTGTTTTATGGCGAATCGTAAAATCGCGTTAATCGGCGCTGGCAATATTGGTGGGACGCTAGCTCACTTATGTTTATTAAAAAACTTAGGTGATGTGGTTTTATATGATATTGCCGAAGGCCTACCTCAGGGTAAAGCACTAGATTTATCTCAATGTGGACCGGTCGAAGGCTTTGATAATAAAATCTTTGGCACGAATAATTATGCCGATTTAAAAAATGCCGATGTGGTAATTGTCACTGCGGGATTACCTAGAAAGCCAGGCATGAGCCGAGATGATTTACTTTCAGTCAACAGTAAAATCATGAAGCAAGTAGGGGAAGGCATTAAGCAATACCTACCCAATGCTTTTGTGATTTGTATTACCAATCCACTCGATGTGATGGTGCAAGTCCTACAAGATTTTAGTGGTATTCCAGACAATAAAATCATTGGTATGGCTGGCGTGCTAGATTCTTCTCGTTTTAGAAGCTTTTTAGCAGCAGAATTTCAAACATCGGTTAATCAAGTTCAAGCTTATGTACTAGGTGGTCATGGAGATACAATGGTACCTTTGACTAAGCTTAGCAACATCGCGGGCGTCAGCTTAGATCAACTGGTTAAGCAAAATAAAATTACCCAAAAAAGACTAGATGAAATCGTGCAGCGCACGCGCCAGGGTGGGGGCGAAATTGTCTCATTGCTTAAAACAGGGTCGGCTTTTTATGCCCCTGCTACGTCTGCTATTCAAATGGCAGAATCCTATCTATTTGATAAAAAACGTATTTTACCTTGCGCTGCTAAGCTAAAAGCAGGCCAATATGGCATTGAAGAAAGTTTATTTGTGGGCGTGCCTGCTAAAATTGGTGCAAACGGCGTAGAAGAAATTATCGAAATTGAGTTGTCAGCCCAAGAAAAAGATAATTTGCAGGTTTCTGTTCAAGCAGTGAAAGAGCTGAATGCTGCAGTGAAAAATCTGGGTGTTTAACACTCTTTCCCTCACTCATCTCGGCCATTGCCGAGCTACCCTCTCCCGCAAAGCGGAAGAGGGTATAAAGCCCTCCAATTTTGGATATCTGAATTTTAAGACCAACCCAGTACTTTTAAGTTTATTAACTTATTATTAGTTAGATCTTCTTGCCCCCTCTTCCGCTTTGCGGGAGAGGGTTGGGGTGAGGGGAGTTTTAGTGTAAACTGCATGACTAATTATTTTATTTAATAGCAGTTTAGGTTAAATACAATGACATCTTTATACAGTGCAAGTGCACTTTTTTCTCAAGTAGGCAATTTTTATACTCAAAATATTGCCCCCAAATTAACCAAAGACAATATTTACGATGCAACGGCTGGCTCTGTCAGCATGGCGGCATATTATTATTTAGGTGGTTCGGTTGGTCAGATTAATGGACCTATGTTTGTGAAAAGAGCCAGCTTATCAATGGGGTTTACCGTATTTAACACCGCAGTTAAACCAGTTGTGGCACAATTCGTCGAATCGTTTGTTGAAATGCAAGTGAACAATGTGCAATACACTTATTACTCTATTAGGTGTATCACCGACGTTAAATATTGTGATGAAATCACCAAAATCACAAACACGGCAGTGATTTCTGAGAATGAAAGCCTTCTTCAATTTGACACAACAGCGCTTGTCCAAAAATTAAACCAAGATTTTAGCGAGTTAACCCTAGATAAGCTGCTTTTGAGTGGCGCAGTAAGTGCGGTTGCTTCTGAAGTTAAAAATGCGGTTTATGTGGTCACAGGCTTCGATCAAATCTGCCAAGGATCTATTTGTAAAAATTGGATTTCTTATTATGTAAGAGATGCTTTAAAAAACGAAATTAAATCGGTCATTTCTGATCCCATCGAAACAGAAAAAACAACTCAGCCACTTATCGCACCTATCGCAATGGAATTGGCAGAATTATCCAAAGTTGACATAAAAGAAGTACCTCAAGAAATCTTTTTAACTGGTACCTTGAATACCCATGACATCAGTATGGGTTCAAGTATTCAGATTCATGACGTGATAGATGTTTCCTCATCTATTTGCCCTCTGGTGAATCAAAATATGAGCGAAACAGCTTTACAGCAACAAGGTATTGATGCAACCGCAGCAGCATGGGTTCAGCAATTTAATACAATGAATGTGTTGCCAGCGATGATGCTAGCGGAGAATGTAGAGCCTTAAATAAAAAGTTATTCTTACCACGACGACATCCCCCCGCTCGTATACTGGCTAAAGCCAGATACTCCTGGCCCCCTATCAAAGGGGACTTTAAAACGTATTTCTTCTTTTTTCACCACCCCCTTTGATAGGGGGTCGATCTTTTGAGCACAGCGAAAAAGAGCGGGGGGATGTGTGGAAAGATGCTTACTAAAGAACCTCTCTATTATTTATGATATTCTTGCTTCTGTTAAATTATAAAATGCCCGGAGCATAAAATAATATGGATACGCCCCATAGCAATTCACTTGATAATTTGCTCATTCAAAATGCAGAAGCAGGTAATCTAGATGCAGTGACATCACTTATCGCGAAAGGCGCCAATATCAATGCATTTAACGATCTTCACGAAAATGTACTGATGTGTGCGATAAGGCAGAGAAAAATAAAGGTAGCCATTTGGTTGATTGAACGAGGTGCCGATTGGGTGACTTCAAATGCCATAGGTTACACAGCGATAGATTATATTAATGATTATAATGACTTTGAGTTGCTTCAGTCTATCATTCATAGACAAGATTTCAAGTCAAAATGTTTTTTTAATCATCCAAAAATAGGTCAAATTTTTTATCATGTTGTCTCATTAGGTTTTGTGGACATCATCGATTATTTTATTAAATACTACCCAAATTGGCGTACTATTAAAGATATGCATGGCAGAGACGTGATTGATAGCACGATAGTTCATGCTAATTTGAGACAGAATAAAGAAACAAAAGGAATTTACCGTTTATTAAGTGAGATGACGTTAGAAGAGCGTCAAGAGATGCTAGAGTGGCAGGAGAGTCCAAGTTTTCATACATTTATTTTAAGTTTTGAGCAAATATTAAAATGTTGTGATAAAAACGTATCTCGTTTTAAAGATGAGGGTAGCTTAAATATCTTTGTGCTTAATCATCGGCTGCCCAAAGACTTAGCTGCTTTAGTTGCTATAAAATGGTTTAACATTTGCTCATCAGGTGAGCAGGCTATTCCTGTTTGGTATCTTCATCAAATTGAAAAAGATTTTGAGGCTAAATATAAAAAAGAAGATGCGATGCAAATAGAAGAAGCAACTAAACCACGCGCTTTGTTATTTTCTCAAGAGAGTCAACCTGTCATAAGAAAAAACAGTATTAAAAAGCAAAAACAAAATGACAGTATGGATATTGATGATGACGTCGCCAAACATTCTGGCTGTTTTTCTTTTGGAAAAACTAAACCAAAATGCAGTATTCAATAAATTTAAAGCATTTTGGTTTGATGCTGATGCCAAACTTTATCGCCAATAGATATTTCAGTGGTGATGTGAAGAGCAATAGCGCCTATGCTTGCAGATATTAGGCAAGAGAGAGGATCTATACGCTCAAAAAGATTGGTGATAAGTAATCCGCATACCGCACCAGCAATAGGTGTTGCAATTCTCAGTCCATTTCTAAATTCATCTAAAGTGATATTGTCTCCACCCGTAATAGCGTCAGTTTCAGCAAAAATTAATGTCCTCATCAACCATTCCTCTTTTATTTAAAACAAACTCTCGCTGGCAGTATTTGCATCGGCTTGACCGCTTCCTTCGGAAGAATCGTCTTTATTTCTGCTTGAGCGGAAACCAAAAAATCCTGAGCCTTGAGAGCCTGCTGAAACAGGCGCTGTTTCAGTTGGCACATCGCCTTCTTTAAAATATTCGGTGACGGCATTCGCTTGTGTTGGTCTAGCAAGTAATCCTGTTTCAGGATCGATTTTGACATCGACCAGCGTAGCAGGTTTAACAGGTTTGGACTCAGGTTTGCCTTTAAGGGCTTTACCCATAAAGTCCATCCACATAGGTAGCGCTACTTCTGAACCGTATTCATCTAACGGTTTAGGTTCATCAAAGCCTATCCAAGTGGTGGCCACCAAATCGCCATTAAAGCCAGTGAACCAAGCATCCATTTTATTATTAGTGGTACCTGTTTTTCCGGCTAAATCGTTTCGACCTAAGGCTAGAGCACGTTTACCTGTGCCTGATTTAATCACATCTTGCATAAAGCTAGAAATAATAAAGGCAGTTTCAGGTGAGATAACCCGTTTTGCTACCGGGCCATCTGATGCTTGGTTTTTGTCTTTCGCATCGGCACTTTGTTCTACTTGTGTTTTGGTTCTATTAAAAATAGAAGCTAAGAATGATGTATGCACAGCTTGAGGTACAGGATGACCATCTGGGCCAATTTTATAGTTAAAACGATAATCGATGTGATCGATGTCCACATCATCGAATTGTTGGTTTTGCTCAAGTAGATTATCTAATGCATCTTGAGGGGCAACGCCATGATTTTGATTATCGAATGGATCGCTTTGAGGTTCTTCACGCAATCTTTGTTGAATCGCATCACGAGAGAGTGCCGGAGAGATTGTGTTGGAAGACACTGCTTGTTCGCAAGTGCTGCAGATTTTAGGATTATTGGCGGTATAAACTGTTTTACCATCTTTGTCTTTAATATGAGATAAAATATGGGGTGTCACTTGGTAACCGCCATTAGCAAAAACAGCATAACCACTGGCTATTTTGAGGGGCGTTGTTTCAAGTGTACCTAAGGCTAATGCTAACCCGTGAGGCATAGCATTTTCGTCAAAGCCAAATTTTTCTAGCACTTTCATGGCACGACTAATACCAACGGCTTTTAGTACGCGAATGGTCACCAAGTTTCGAGACTGAGCGAGCCCAGTTCTCAATAAAGTAGGGCCATAAAATTGCTTGTTGTCATTTTGTGGGCGCCATACACCTTCGAGAGAACTGTCGTTAAATACCAATGGCGCGTCGTTAATAACAGTATTAGGTGACATACCATTTTCAAGAGCAGAAGCATAAATGAAAGGTTTAAAGTTTGAGCCCGGTTGACGGAGTGCTTGCGTCGCTCGATTAAAACTTGAGGTATAAAAATCAAAGCCACCGACAAGGGCTAAAATTTTACCGTCATTGGGCTTTAAGGCAACCAATGCAGCGCTCACTTTGGGATATTGGCTCAGAATCCAATTATTGTTAACCGGCTCGGCATAGATAATATCGCCTAGTTTTAAGATATCTTTTGGTTGGCTTGGTGTGGCACCTAATGAGCCGTTAGGCCTAACAGGGCGAGCCCAACGCATTTGGTCGATATGAATGTAAATAGTTTGTCCCGAATTCAAAATAGCTTTGGCTTTGTCAGGCATTAATTCGACAACCAATGCGGGAATTAATTTTGCGTGAGGCCTTAGTTCACTTAGGGCTTTGCGTGCTTTTTGTTGTTCAGCTTTGGTTTTGTAAGCAAAATGCTGATGCGCACCACGGTAGCCATGTCGTTTGTCATAACTTAGCAAGGATTTATGAACAGCTTCTTCAGCGTAATCTTGCAAACGGCTGTCAACGGTGGTGTAAACAGTATAACCAGAAGTGTAAATTTCTGGGCCAAATAAGTCCACCACTTCTTGTCTTGCTCTTTCAGCAACAAAAGGAGCATCTAAGTCGAGTAAAGAACCATAATATTTTGCTGTTTCAGGCGTACGTATGGCAGAGTCGTATTCTTTATCTGAAATAAAGCCATAATGGTTCATACGCTTGAGCACGTGATTACGTCGTTTGAGTGCAGCAGTGGCATCGTTTAAAGGGTTAATAGCCGAAGGCGCTTGAGGCAAGCCTGCCAACATGGCTATTTCAGGAAGCGTGAGTTTGCTAATGTCTTTGCCGTAATACACTTCGGCAGCAGCAGCGACACCATAAGCGCGTTTACCAAAGTAAATTTTGTTTAGATAAAGTTCTAAAATTTTGTCTTTAGATAGGCTGCGTTCTATTTTGATGGCCAGTAAAATTTCGTTTAATTTTCGAGAAAAGGTTTTTTTACGTGTTAAGAAAAAGTTGCGTGCTACTTGCATCGTAATGGTGCTGGCACCTTGGTCTTTCCGACCTTTAACAACCAAATGCAAACTGGCTCTGGCCAAGCCTCGTATATCGACGCCGCTATGCTCGTAAAAGCGCCTGTCCTCCGTTGCTAAAATAGCCTGAACGAGTTTAGGAGGTACTTCTTTCAGTGAAATAGGATTACGTCTTTTTTCACCATACTCGCCTATAAGTTTTCCATCTGACGTATATATTCTCAAGGGTACCTGAAGTTGCACTTCTTCCAGAATGCTTACAGAAGGCAGTTGAGAGTTTGCATAAAATAGATATAAAACGAGAGCACATAGTGCTGCCACCAAGAAACTCAGCGTAGCACTTAGAAGGGTTCGATAGAGTTTATTCATAGTATGCAGATTATATCAATAAAGGGGTAATTAAAAAAACTACCTAACAAAATAAATTAAGTTAGATTTCTTTAAAATTTTGTAACAGAATGCTTATCATTCGAATTTAGCATAAACTAATAAACTATAATTAGCCTGTACATGTCTTAGCTATTTTTTTAGGGATGATGAAATACGATGATATTAGATTGGTTTGCTATCAAACCTAAACTTCCAGTCATGGTGGGTATCGACATCAGTGGTACATTCATCCGCATTTTAGAACTCTCTAAACAGGGACAAAATTTCAAAGTAGAAACTTTTGCTCAAGAGATGCTACCGGAAAATGCTGTAAACGAAACAGAAATAAAAGACATAGATGGTGTAGGCAAAATCTTATCTAATTTAGTTAATCGAATTAAGCCTAAGAGTCAATATGCAGCGGTTGCCGTTTCAGGTGCATCAGTGATTACTAAAAGTATTGAAGTGCCTGGTGATTTGCAAGAAAGTGAAATCGAATCACAAGTCATGGTTGAAGCAGAGCGTTATATTCCTTATCCGCTCACTGAAGTGAATCTTGATTTCACTGTGTTAGGCCCTTCTAAGAAAAATCCAATTAACCTAGAAGTTTTGTTGGCAGCCTCTCGAAGTGAAAATATTGATGCTAGGGTAGAAGTGTTGAGCTATGCAGGCTTGATGCCCAAAATTATCGATGTCGAAGCTTTTGCTTTTGAAAGAGCATTTAGCCTTATCGCGCCTCAACTTCCTAATCGAGGCAAAGATCAAACTGTAGCCATTATTGATTTAGGCAATGCGATTACCACACTGAATGTATTACATGATGGCCGCTCAGTTTATACGAGAGAGCAGTTATTTGGTGGTGGGCAATTGGTTGATGAGATACAAAGACGATATGGTTTAAATTTTGAAGAAGCCCTTATGGCTAGAAAAAAAGGTGGATTGCCAGAAGATTATCAAACCGAAGTACTGGAACCGCATTTAGAATCATTGTTACAACAAATTGGCCGATCATTGCAGTTTTTCTATTCTTCAACGAGTTTTACCGAATTAAATTATATTATTTTGGCAGGTAACACGGCAACGCTCCCAGGCATTGCAGAGAAATGTCAAAAAGAGTTAGGCATACCGACGGCAGTCGCCAATCCTTTTGCTCATATGACGATGGCAAGCCACGTTAATGTACCTTTGTTATTAGAAGATGCACCGTCTTTAATGGTTTGTTGTGGATTGGCAATGAGGAGTTTTGATTCATGACAGATGGACTCTCTACATTAAAAAACATTAATTTGTTACCTTGGCGAGAAGAATATAAAGAATTTCAGCGCAAACAGTTTATTTTTTTTCTAGGTTTTGCGGCAGCGGTGAGCGTATGTTTGATTGTGAGCTTGCATGTTTTTTTTATGAGTCGAATAGATAATCAATATGCACGAAACGATTATTTGAAACAAGAAATAGCCAACATTGATAAACAAATTACAGAAATTGAAGGGTTACAAAAAGAAAGACAATTGTTACTAGCACGTATGAATATTATTCAACGGTTACAAGAAAATCGACCGAATGTCGTCAAGATATTCGATGGTATTGCTAAAACGGTGCCCGATGGTATGTATTTTACCAATGTGACGCGTGTCAAGTCTAAATTGAATATTCAAGGTAAAGCCGAGTCAAATGTTCGTGTGTCAAAGTTTATGCGCAATATAGAAGCATCAGTTTGGTTAACGAATCCGGTATTAAGCGTGATTGCCGTAGAAGATGAGCAAGATAAAAATAAAGATCAGGCTCAAACAACGATGAAGCTATCTGGACAAGAAATTACATTTAATTTAGACGCACAACAGACATTCAAAGAAGAGTAATTGTCATGGCGAATTTAAATTTCGACTTAAATGAGCTAGAGCTAGAAAATTTTGGTAGTTGGCCTTTGCCGTTAAAAGGCATTTTAGCGGGCATTTTAGCTATTGCAGTGTTTGTTTTAGGTTTTTGGGTGGATACCAAGAGATCGATTTTGACCCTTGAAGATGCTCAAAAACAAGAAGTTGAACTAAAGAGTCAATTTGAACAAAAGCATTTTCGTTCGGCAAATTTGCCTGCTTATCGTGAGCAAATGAAAATAATGAAAGAAACATTTGGCACGTTACTGAGGCAGTTGCCTGAAAAGACAGAAGTGCCGGGCTTGATAGAAGATATTTCTCAGCAAGGATTAGCAGTTGGATTAGAATTTAAGTCGATTAAGCTTTTACCTGAGCAAACAGTAGATTTTTATGTTGAATTACCGATGGAGTTAACGTTGGTCGGAAATTACCATCAATTGGCACAATTTGTAAGTAACGTGTCTTCTTTACCTCGAATCGTCACTTTGCACAATTTTTCGATTACTCCAGTTGAGCACATTAAAGATGGCTCACAGCTCTTGATCACTTTAACAGCCAAAACATATAGATATACCTCAGTGCGTGATGTATCAGAGCATGCGGAGGCAAAAACCAAATGAAATATATAAAATGTAAATTGATTTTTTTGTTTGTGATGATGTTAACCGGCTGTAACAAAGAAAACGATTTGGTTGCCTATGTCCAAGAGGTAAACAAGAGACCATCGAGTCAAATAGAACCCTTACCGCCTGTAAGGGTATTTGAAGATTATGTTTATTCTGCTAGTGCACTTCGATCGCCTTTTCAGCCACCTATGGTGGATTTAAAAGTGGCCAAAGGCAAGGGGCCGGATGTCAATCGACCTAAAGAAGTTTTGGAAGCCTTTCCATTAGACTCGCTAAGGCTAGTGGGTGCATTGCAAAAAAAAGGTATTCTGTGGGCATTGATAATAGATAAAAGTGGTATGATTCACCACTTAAAAGTAGGAAATTATTTAGGTCAAAATAGTGGCAGAATCAATAAAATTCTAGAAGACAGAATAGAGCTAATTGAAACAGTGGCAGATAGCCAAGGACGTTGGCAAGAAAAGCCAATCACCATGAATCTATTACAATAGATGGGGATAACATGAGCATTCAACGAAATGGCAAAACAAAAAAAATAATGAACATGTTATTCATGTGCATATCTCTATTTTTGATGACAAACTGTTTTGCAGCCATGACGGCTAACAATAGCTTAAAAAACATGCAAATCAATACAACAGCGAATAATAATGTCCAAGTACAGTTAGGTTTTCAAAATGCTGCACCTGAGCCTGTTTCTTTCTCCATGGAAAATCCTTCTAGATTGGTATTAGATTTTGCCTCTGTTAAAAATAATTTACCTAAAGAACAAATCAATGCGCTCATTAATACAGGGAACATTAAACGCATTCAAACAGTTGAGGCGCAAAATAAAACCAGGGTGATTTTTGAATTAGCGCAACATACGGCCTATGAAACGAAAAAAATAAATAATAATCTTTTTATTACGCTAGGCAATGCAAAAAATACCCAATTAGCCAGCAATACAAATCCAGATGATCCTTTTCATGCCGACAACAATCAGGTGCAATCAAACACAGTAAAAACCAGTTATGCTATTAAAAATATCGACTTTAAACGAGGTGATAAACAAGAAGGACGCGTGATCATCGAATTAAACGATAAAAAAGTACCTATCGACTTAAAGCAAAAAGGTAATCTCATTTATGTGAAGTTTATGCAGACCAGAATAAGCGAGTCTTTACAAAGAAAGCTCGATGTGACTGATTTTGCCACCCCGATTAAATCTATTACCACGCGTGCGCAAGATGGCATAGTCGAAATGATAATAGAATCATCACCAGATGCAGAACATTTGGCTTACCAAACAGACAAACGTTTTACGGTGGAAGTGAGAGAGCTTAGTCGTCAAGAAAAAGAACAAGCCAAAGCGAAACAAGCAAATTATACTGGAGAACGCTTATCACTTAATTTTCAGGAAATTGATGTAAGAGCAGTGTTGCAATTAATAGCCGACTTCACAGGCTTAAATGTTGTGACCAGTGATTCGGTAAAAGGGTCGGTGACTTTAAGGCTCAGAAATGTCCCTTGGGATCAAGCTCTAGACATTATTATGAAATCAAAGGGATTAGATAAACGCCAACAAGGCAATGTGTTGATGATTGGGCCTGCTGAAGAATTGGCGGCCAGAGAAAAAATTGAACTTCAAAATTCTCAACAAGTATCTGCCTTGGCACCATTGAGATCAGAGTATATTCAAATTAATAATGCTAAAGCGAGTGATCTGGCTAAGATTCTCAAAGACGAAAAGGCATCTTTACTCTCAGATAGAGGCAATGTCACTGTAGATGATAGAACGAATACTTTGTTGATTTTGGATACCGCACAAAAAATCGAAGATCTGCGTAAATTACTGGTTCGATTAGACGTGCCAGTAAGACAAGTGCTAATAGAATCTCGTTTAGTCTATGTCACTGATAACTTTGAAAAAGCATTTGGGGTAAAGCTGGGTTCTGCGCTAAAATTCAGACCCGGAAACGAGCCAAGGGTGGGGTTCACGGGTACTCGAGCACAATCTAATAATATTGCTTATGCAGAGCAAGCCCCTGGTTTAGTGCCAGTGGCCGATAGATTAAACGTCAATTTGGGTGCGCCAAATGTTGCGGGTGCCGCAGTGACTAATCAGTTTGGTTTGACCATTGCCGCTTTACCGGGTGGCACTATGCTAGATTTAGAATTGCAAGCAATGGAATCAGAGGGGTTGAGCACCGTATTGGCTAGTCCAAGATTGATTACTTCTAATCAACAAGCAGCACATATAGAAACAGGAGAAGAAATACCCTATCCTGAAGCCAGTTCGAGTGGTGCGTCCACTATCAGCTTTAAAAAAGCAGTACTCAAGCTAGAAGTAACGCCACAAATTACGCCAGATGACAATGTTATTTTAGATTTAAAAGTAAACCAAGATTCTAGAGGTGAAGTAGTAATATTGCCGAATGGAGGAATAGTGCCAGGAATAAATACTCGTGAAGTACAGACTAAGGTATTAGTGGCTAATGGTGAAACAGTGGTATTAGGTGGTATTTATCAACAAGAAAAAACCAAAAGAATAGACAGAATCCCAGTTTTAGGGCGATTGCCAGGCATTGGCTGGTTATTTAGGAATAAGCATGCATCTGATAGGCGTAACGAATTAATGATCTTTGTTACACCAAAAATTATTGAAGAAAAAATGATGGGTTCATAATTGATATCATGAGTAAACCAAATAATATATTTTTGATAGGCCCTATGGGGGCTGGTAAAAGTACGATAGGGCGGCAACTTGCCCGTGATTTAAAGTTAGACTTTTTTGATGCGGATATTGCAATAGAAGAGCGCACAGGAGCCGATTTAGGTTGGATCTTTGATGTGGAAGGCGAAGAAGGCTTTAGAGTGCGTGAAGAAAATATCATCGATGAATTAACCTCTATGCAGGGTATTTTATTGGCCACAGGTGGTGGGGCAGTGGCTTCTCCTGAAAACAGAAAAAACTTAGCAGCCCGTGGCACAGTGGTTTATTTATACGCCACGGTTTCGCAACAAGTTAAGCGTACGGCACGCGACAGAAGAAGACCACTTTTGAGAGGTGTTGAACCGGGTGAAGTATTGAATAAACTCATGGATGAGCGCGATCATTTATATCGTGAGATAGCCGATATTGTCGTGAGCACGGATGGCAAATCAGTTCGAGCCGTTTCACAAGAGGTTATTGAGTTATTAAATCCTCAGAACGCCACTTAAGCCTGACTTTTTCGATTCCTGAAACGGTTTACCCAGTTCAGATTGGCGAAAAGATTTGTGCTTCATACTTAAAAAGTTATTTATCGAATCAAGAAGTGTGTTTGGTGATAGACAGCCAAGTGGCTGGATTATACCAAGCAGCTATAGATAAATGGCTTAAACAATGGCCACCTCAAAAACAGGCTATTTTTGTTTTTCCTTGTGGTGAAAATAATAAAAATTTTCATTATTATCAGGTCTTAATACAATTTTTAGTGGAGCATCAATTTACCAGAGCGCTCAATATAATTGCCTTAGGAGGCGGTGTTGTCGGTGATTTGGCAGGGTTTGCCGCCGCGACTTATCTAAGAGGGGTGAATTTTATTTATTGCCCCACTACCTTGTTGGCACAAGTCGATGCTGCAATTGGGGGTAAAACAGCCATTAATTTACCGCAAGGTAAAAATTTGCTTGGTGTGTTCTATCCCTCTAAACAAGTTATTTGCGATAGTGATTATTTATGTACTTTACCTGAAAGAGAGTTCAGATCGGGTCTAGCTGAAGCCATAAAACATGGTTTAGTGTGTTCGGCTTCTTATTTTGATTGGCTTAAAGAAAATGCAGACGCTATTCTTAGTCGAGAGCCTGCAGTATTAGTTGCCTTGGTTGCAGAGTCTATACGTTTAAAAGCCGCAGTGGTCGCACAAGATACCCAAGATCATGCTTGTAGACAATGGCTTAATTTTGGTCATACTTTAGGGCATGCCATAGAAAGTGCCACGGAATATGAACAGTATTTGCACGGTGAAGCGGTAGCGATTGGCATGGTTGTGGCGATGAAGTTATCAGAGCAGCAGTTAAATCTGCCTTCTGATAAAACAAAAGAACTTATTAATTTGCTGACTAAATTTGAACTGCCGGTAGAATTAAGGTCGGCAACTTTAGGAATTGATAGGTTGTTAAGTTATCTTAAACTGGATAAAAAAAAGCGCACAGAACGAGTCAATTGGGTTTTGTTACAAGGCATCGGACACCCTGTTTTAACAGAAGATGTGCAAGAGACACAGTTAAGAGAGATTTTATTGATGTTGAGAGCAAGATAGGAGAGTGAGCACCATGTCTATGCCAACGATTCATCTAACAGAGCAATATTTTCAGCCCAAAATCGATTTAATTCAGCATTTAATTCAATATTCTCAGAATATTTTATTGATCACGGCGTCCAAAAATGGAGGCAAATCAGCATTTGCCCAGTTTTGTTTCTCTCAGGCTACCCCTCAGCTCAAAAAGCACTTACTGGTGATTACGCCAACGCTTTCTATTGAAACCATGATGGAAAATATTGCCAAAGGTTTTGGTATGAGTTGGCCTCAAAATGGGCCATTATCCAGTGAGGCGGTGCAAAAAATTTGGACTTTGTTTGTTGATGACGCGCATTTATTAAGCCCCGACATGCTGGAGGCGTTGGTTAGACTCGTCAATTTTCACCAAGAACCTCGACGTCAATTGCATTTAATTTTATTAGGTGAAGATAAATTAATCGAACAATTTTCAAGCCCTCGGATCACCAATTTAGTAGGAAGTTACTCTACTTTAATAGAATTAGGCCTACCGACAGATTGGCAAAAAAATATCTCACAAATTTTTTCAGAGCCTGTATTAGTCAAAGCAGAAACACCTATTTTTGACTCAGCCGTGCTTCAGAAAACATCAACTGTACCTGAAAAAACATTTACAGCGCCAGAATTTGGTTCTAGCCCTACACCTGATTTTGAAGATCCTATTACAGAAACAGATATTGATTTGCTCGATGATTTTTCAGATACCTGGCCACAAGGACAACCTAAAAAGCAATCTGTACGGGTACCAAGCGACTATAAACATATTTTTTCGCATCCTGTGGCCTATGGTTTGTATCTGGGCGCTATTTTAGGGGTGGGATTATGGAGTTGGCATGGTGGAAAAGAAGCACCTCAATATATGACAGAGGCAGCGCAAGATGCGATAGCGGCGAGTGAACTGGCCAGTGCGCCTGCTCCTAAGCCTAAGTCTCATAAGCAGTTTGCCTACACTGCTCCTGTTGATCCGCAGCCAATGGTCGAGCCTGAGATGCAACTTTCTGAGTTATCTCATGATGATGATATGAATATGCCCATGGCGCCTATAGCAGAAAGTAAGCTAGCCTCTAAACCTGCACCTAAAGTATCTAAAAACAAAGAGATTGCCGCACAAGCACACAAAACCATCAAAACACAAAAACTAGCAAAACAGACACCTAAACCATCGGCCCCTAAAACAATTGAGTCACATAAAGTGGCTGAAAAATCTATTTTAGCTAAAAATAAACATCATTATACTGTCCAATTATATGGTTCTAACGAAGCACAAAAAGTGGCGAATTTTAAAGCCTCTCATGGCTTAGACAAAGCTTGGGTAGTGAAAAAACAACATCAAGGTAAAACATGGCATGTATTAGTCATGGGAGACTATCCAACTAAAATGCAGGCAGAGAAAGCCACCAAGCAGCTACCCGACAGTTTGCATCATGCCAAAATAAAACCTTGGGTAAGAGAATTTGCGGGACTGCAAGATGAGGTGGTTAACTCTCAAAAAAGAAGCTAGATTTGTATCGATAATTGGCTTCTCAAGCTAGTTTGAGTACAATCCTTGTCATGAAAACGACTCGATTTCTCAAAGCGCTAGCAGGCGAACCTGTCGATAGGCCCCCTATTTGGTTTATGCGTCAAGCAGGGCGTTACTTACCTGAATATAGAGCTGTCCGTCAGCAGGCCAAACATTTCTTGGCTTTATGCCAAAACCCCGAATTAGCTTGTGAAGTTACTTTGCAGCCTATTCGCCGATTTCATTTAGATGCGGCGATCATTTTTTCAGATATTTTAACAATTCCTCATGCAATGGGTATGCCTTTGAGTTTTCAAGAAGGCGAAGGTCCACGTTTTTCAGATCCCATCAGAACAGTACAAGATATCGAAAAATTAATTACCTCGCCCGATGCAATGAGTGAGCGGTTGACCTATGTTTTTGAGGCTATCAAATTAGCAAAAGTGCAATTGAATCCCCTAAACACACCCTTAATAGGTTTTTGTGGCAGCCCTTTTACGGTTGCAACCTATATGGTAGAAGGAGGTAGTGGATTAAGTTCAGGGTTTAAGACGATTAAGCAATGGTTATATCAAAATCCTGAAACGTTGTTGGGGTTATTAGATAAATTAGCGGATGCGAGTATTGCCTATTTATTAGGTCAAATCGCAGCAGGCGCAAACTGTGTGATGATTTTCGATACTTGGGGCAGTATTCTTGATACCCCCAGATATTTATCGCATTCATTGAACCCTATGGTGAAAATCATGTCTGGGATCAGAGAAAAACATCCTGATTTCCCTGTCATTTTATTTACCAAGCAAGGATCTCAATGGCTCAATGCAGTCGCTCAAACAGGTTGTTCGGGCATTGGCTTGGATTGGACCATCGATATCAGGCAAGCCAGAGCCATAGTAGGTAATAAGGTTGCTTTGCAGGGTAATTTAGATCCGATGATGCTGTATGCATCACCCGATGTGATTCAACGCGAAACCATTCGTATCATGCAAAACCATGGCAATATGCCAGGGCACATTATGAATTTGGGGCATGGTATTTTGCCTGATGTGCCTGTTGAAAATGTTTTTGCTTTTGTTCAAGCCGTTCAACAGTTTCATTATACATAAAGGTTAACGATTACTATGCATACTGCTTCTCATCAAATCGTTGTTTTTCCTGGTACGTTTGATCCTATTACGAATGGTCATATCGACTTAATTGAACGTGCATCAAAATTATTTACCAAAGTGATTGTTGCGGTCGCCAAAAATACACGCAAAGGGCCATTATTTTCACTCGAAGAACGTGTCGATATGGCTAAACAAGCATTAAGTGGGTTGTCAAACGTTTCTGTTGAGGGTTTTGAAATTCTGTTAGCAGAATTCGCTAAGCAGAAAGGGGCTGGTGCCATTATTCGTGGATTAAGAGCCGTTTCTGATTTTGAATACGAATTCCAATTGGCGAATATGAATCGTCGATTAATGCCCGAAGTCGAAACCTTATTTTTAACCCCAGCTGAGCAATATTCTTTTGTTTCCTCAACGTTAATAAATGAAATTGCAGCACTCAATGGCGATATTGCGCCATTTGTGCCAGCGATGGTTGCTATAAAATTGCAAGAAAAAATTAAACAAAGAAAAAAGTAATATGTCGTTAAAAATTACTGAAGAATGTATTAATTGTGACGTGTGCGAACCCGTTTGTCCCAACTTAGCCATTTACCAAGGGGTCGACATTTACGAAATCGATCCCAATAAATGCACACGCTGTATTGGCCATTTTGATGAACCGCAATGTCAGGTAGTGTGCCCTGTTGCTTGTATTATTCCTGATCCGGAACATCCTTTAAATCCCCCCGAGAGCTAACGCTCTCGACCCCCTTTGTTACCAAAGGGGGCCGACGTGAAGCGGCGGGGGGATTAAGCTTTAATCACCCTAGAAAATTGCATACTACGTAAATATCTTCTGAATTGATGTACAAATAAACCTGCTAATATCAACATAGGCAATACCCAACGCAGACCATGCTCTAACATCCAACCTGTCCAAGGAGTGAGCTGCAAGCTTAAATCTTTCACCACCGGGAAAGGAATATTGAGTAAAGCATTATCACTGGATAACCAATTGGTTAACATCATGCCTAGGCTTAAATTTCCATAATTGGTAATAGCAGAATTCGTTAAAAATTTAGGTGTGCCAATAATAATGATTTTTTGTTCGCCGCCATTTTCTTTAGCATGGTGTAGGGCAAAGCCGATGTGTAGGGGGCCTGGCACTTCGCCTTGCTCTCTGTCGAATTGAATCGTGCCAGATAAGGGGCCTTTTTCTGTCCAAGTTTTAGCATGCGTGGTTAGAATAGGCGTGGTCTGCCAATAAGTCGATTTTGGATTGGAATCGATTTGTTTAAATGCACTGGCCCATGGAAAAGCGGTAATTTCATTAATGGCTTGAGTGGCTTCATGATGAGCATATTTATCGATAATGGTGATGGCAGGGTGGGGCGTACCCATTTTGTAACCATGTTCATCAACAACAGTACCTGGTAATTTTTTTAATCCTAACTCTGTCAGTAAAGGTGTTAAGCTAGCCGTTTCATCTGGCCCGCTCAGCCATAAAATATTATGACCTTTTTGAATATAATTTCTGATTAAATCGATTTCTTTAGGCAATAATTCGGTTTTGGGTGTGGCAATGACCAATAGCTGAGTATTATCGGCAATGACCTGTGTTTCATACAAAGGCAAAGATTGTACTTTTAGGCCTTGATTTTTAAGGGCTTGAGCAAACCAACCCAATGAGGTTTTGTCCTCACCAAAAGGCTTGGGTTCACCATGACCTTGTAAAAAAGCCACCCATTGATTTTCTTTACGATAGGTTTCAAAAATGGTTTTAGTTAAAAGCCCTTCGTCTAAAGCTTGAGTTAATAACGGGATATCTTGCTGCTTGTTATCAATATCAACCACTAATTTATCGGCGCCAATCGGTTTTTTTCTCGAAAAATGAATAGAGGCATGTTGCTGATAAAGTTGCACTAAAGTTTGGGTTTCGAGTAATTTATCGCTGTTATCACTGTAAAGCGTGATGGTAATAGGGGTATCGATTTTTCGCAGCAAACCAACAGTAGTTTCACTCAGTGTATGTTGTTTATTGTGGGTTAAATCAAGAATATAAGGAAACTGCTTGAGTAATAAATAAATAGTTAATCCTAACACACACCAAAATAAATAATATCGACTGTGTTTTAAATAAGCATTAAACGACATGGGGTTTCTCCAGCTGATTGAGTTTAATGCAAAAGCGTAACGCTAAATAGGTAATAATACTGAAAAAACCGATATCTACCGTATTCAACTGGCCATGTAGTAAACCAAACGTATGTTGGCTAAGCGAAAAATCAGCCAAGCTGGGAGAAAACCATTGCAACATCAGTAAGGCTAAATTTAAAATCAAATTCACGGCTGTTGCCAAAGTAGAATTGGTAAACAGACTGCTGATTAAAAACCCTAAGGCCAATAAACTCATATTGATTAAAAATAAAGCAAGTTGATCAGACCAAAATAGCCCCATATCTAGATGATTGCCTTTTAGTAAAACCAAGATCATGCTGGCAAATAAAGCTTGCAACATCAGCAAATAACTAAAGGCACCTAAATATTTCCCTATGACCCACTCTTTGGGTGTGATAGGGCACGTTTGTAAAAATTGCACGACGCCCATTTGTTTATCAAAACCAATGATTTGCAAACACACTAAAGGGATAGCCAAAACAAAATAAATAAGACTGTATCCCATTAAAGGCCTAACAACGTCATCGGTGATGCCCACACGTGCGGTATTGCCTTCTAATAATCCATTACTGGCCAAGCTTAAATAATCTTGAATGAGTTTATAATCGACAGTACCTAATACAATTAACCCTATTGCGGCTAACCACCAAGCAGTTTGGCTTAGGCTGAGTTGCTTTAGTGTATGGGCAAACAACACTTTTTTCATGAGGTTTTTTCCACTACCAGTTTTTTGTTTTTGCGTGCGCGAGGTTTGACAGGCACAGGGGTGTCATTATTTTTATCTAATACCCAGCGAGATTGTCCTTTTTCGAGCAATAAAATTTTGTTTGCAATCGTGGCGAGATCTCGATAGTAGTGTGAGGTAAAAATCACTATGCTGTATTTGCCTAATGCTTTTAACTCTTCCAGTACACGCTCACGTACTTGGGTATCGAGATCATTGAGTGGTTCGTCTAAAATAACGAGTTTGGGTTGATGAATGAGCGTACCAGCAATACCCACAAGCTTTCTTTGCCCTAAAGATAAATGTTTAGCTAAGATATGTGCCCACTGGTTTAATCCCAAACGTTCACTAACATAAGTAATGGCTTTGGCCGTCTCTGTTTTAGATAAACCTCTAAATTTTGCCATCCAACTTAAATTTTCGTGAACAGTAAAATAAGGAATGAGCGGGACAGTATCGGGCAAAAAGCCAATATGTTTTTTCAGATGAATATCATCCATCAAAGATCGATGAAAAAAAGTTAACTGACCTACTTTTGGTGTAAGACACCCTGACAAGCATTTGAGTAGGGTTGTTTTTCCTA
The DNA here is from genome assembly GCA_964433995.1 of uncultured Francisellaceae bacterium. Classification (GTDB taxonomy): domain Bacteria; phylum Pseudomonadota; class Gammaproteobacteria; order Berkiellales; family Berkiellaceae; genus CADEEZ01. The sequence goes on from CAYSTH010000009.1 coordinate 26,517, forward strand.
CTCCATTGCTGCCCAAAATGCCCAAAACATCGCCTGGACGCAGTGTCAGAGAGAAATTGGTGAATAAATTGGGGGCAAATGGCGCCGGAGATACTGTGATGTTTTCAACGGTGAGTTGAGCGTCTTCCATGCTTATTTTTATATCCATATCTTCTTTTACCCATTCAGCCTATAATATGCAGCAGAAAAAGCAAGAGGCTAGCTGGACTTAAAAATAAGTCAGTAAATTAAAGCATTTTAAGTGATACAATGGGAGGCACCTATGTTTTATGGTTTGTTCCCCCTACATTGGTGGGGTTATATTGCGGTTACCCTAGGGTTAACCCACATTACTATTCTAGCGGTGACGATTTATTTGCATCGATGTTCAGCGCATCGTGCACTTGATGTGCATCCTGCTGTGGCACATTTCTTTAGATTATGGTTATGGCTAACGACAGGTCAATCGACACGCGCGTGGACAGCGATTCATCGTAAACACCATGCAAAGTGCGAGACAGTAGACGATCCACATTCGCCTCAAATTTTTGGTATTTCAAAAGTGTTATGGCGAGGCGCAGAGCTTTATCGTCGTGAAGCGGTTAACAAAGAAACCATCGAACGTTATGGCAAAGGCACGCCTAACGATTGGCTTGAAAATCGTGTTTACACCCAAAGCCAAATGGGCTTAAAGCTAACTTTATTAGTAAACATCGTTTTATTTGGTGTCCCAGGTATTGCCATTTGGGCCGTTCAAATGTGTTGGATCCCATTTTTTGCGGCAGGCGTGGTAAACGGCCTTGGACATTGGTGGGGATACCGTAATTTTGAATGCCAGGATGCGTCAACTAATTTGTCACCTATTGGTGTATTAATTGGCGGAGAAGAGTTGCATAACAATCATCATACCTATCCGACCTCAGCTAAGTTTTCGATTAAACCATGGGAATTTGATATCGGTTGGGGATATATCACGGTATTAAAAATTTTGGGTTTAGTGAAAGTCAAAAGAATCGCACCCCAAGAAAAAATCGTGCCTGGTAAAGCGTTAGATGCTGAAACCGTGACAGCCGTTTTCTACAACCGTTTCCAAGTATTATCTCAATATACTAAAGCAGTGCTATTGCCTATTTTTAGCCAGGCTAAACAAAAATCAGCCTTAAATGCAGAAGTATGGCAAGCGGCAAAAGCAGCATTGGTTCGTGATAAATCATTGGTAGATAATGAGCAATATCAGCAGTTATCGCAAGTGATGCATCAGCATAGCGCGCTCACTTGTGTGTATGAATTACGTGAAAAATTAGTGCACATTTGGAGTCAAACACATGCGAGCAGCAAAGAATTGATAGAGGCTTTGCATAATTGGTGTAAAGAAGCAGAGAGCACCAACATTCAAGCACTCAAAGATTTTTCTGCTTATCTACAAGGTTATTCTCTGAAACAAGAATTGAGAGATTAAATTTTTCTTAACCTCTTTCGTTTTTCGAGAGAAGTCGGCGCGCTAGCGTCAGGTGAAGGCAAAAAAGCCAGACGGGATGAACAATGGGCCGGCACGGGGACCGGCCCCTACAAAAATGATACATTTGAATTTGTATCATCGTTTTTCTAAGAATAAATTAAAACAATAAACATGACTAAATTTGTCATGTATTGGCGCAATCTATGTAGGGGCCGGTCCTCGTGCCGGCTCTATACTGAACTGTGTTGCACCTACCCACCCTTGACCTATCAACAACCAACTCTTTTCAATTAAATTG
>CAYSTH010000010.1:0-27717 GCA_964433995.1 uncultured Francisellaceae bacterium
TTCGGTAACGTAATATTAGATATCATGTTTTCTGTTTTAATTAAATGACGTGGAATTTCTTGAATAAAGCGTGATGGTCGTTTGTTGCCACTCATGCCCGCAAAAGCTCTTTTTTCCGCATAGGTCATGAATATTTTTTGACGCGCACGAGTAATACCGACATAGCATAAACGTCTTTCTTCTTCGAGTAATTCACTGACATTTGCACATCGATGATGAGGGAAAAGCCCTTCTTCTAATCCCGTTAAAAATACCAAATTGAATTCCAAACCTTTTGCTGAATGCAGTGTCATCAAGCTCACCATGGCTGCTGGCTTACCATCTGAATCGTTTTCTGTTTTTTCATCCCCAGCATTCAGTGCCACTTCCGCTAAAAAGGCAGGTAATGCTTGAATACTGATGTCTTGCTCTAGTTGTGCGCTAAATTGTGCAGCTGCGGTAGCTAATTCTTTTAAGTTTTCTATTCTAAATTGCTGACGCTCACCCGGTTGTTGCTGTAAATATTCAAATAATCCCGATAACTTGATGACTTGTTCAATTAATTCTGGCAAAGACACATTGGCTAATAAAGCCTGTAAAGAAGCGATGGTCGAAAAAAAACGATTTAAACCATTTCGAATTTTACCAGAAGCCATTTCAGCATATTCTACAGCAGCCTCCCACATAGAGAGCGTCTGAGTTTGTGCATGTTGTCTAATATTATCTAAAGTGCGCTCGCCTATGCCTCTTGGCGGCGTATTCACCACTCGCTCAAAAGCTAAATCATCTTTTGGGTGAATTAATAATCGAAGATAGGCAAGTGCATCTTTGATTTCCGCTCTATCAAAAAATCGTAAACCACCATAGATGCGATAAGGGATATTGGCTTGCCTCAATGCTTGCTCTAATACGCGAGATTGCGCATTAGAACGATACAACATTGCCACATCACTATAGGTAGACTCAGGATGCGTCGTCATCCACTTTTGAAGTCTATCGACCATAAATCTGGCTTCATCGACTTCATTAAAAGCACCATATAATGTGATAGGCTCGCCTTGCTCACCTTTGGTCCACAAATTTTTACCCAAGCGTGATTGATTGTTTTCAATCAACGCATTGGCGGCTTCTAAAATCACACCTGACGATCGATAATTTTGTTCTAATCGAATGGTGATTTCGTCAGGAAAGTCTTGTTTAAAGCGCTGAATGTTTTCGACTTTCGCACCACGCCAACCATAAATAGATTGATCATCATCACCCACAATAGTAATGCCATTGTCAGGGCCAATTAATAATTTAAGCCATGCGTATTGAATGGTATTGGTATCTTGAAATTCATCTACCAGCACATGTAAAAAACGGTATCGATATTCAGCCAAAATTTCGGGGTTATCGCGCCATAATTCATAGACTTTAAGTAGCATCTCCGCAAAATCGACAACACCATTTTGAATACAGTGATTTTCATAACGTTGATAAATGGTTTGAAATAATTCTGCATCCCGAGAAAGTGGCGTGCTTTGCTGCGCCCTTCTGCCCTCATCTTTTTGGCGATTAATGTAACCTTGTATACGCTTAGGCTCATACAACTCTTCATCTAAATTTTGAGCACGTATTAACCGAGTAATTAAACGTAGCTGATCATCTGAATCAATAATTTGGAACGATTCTTCCAAACCAACTTGGTGTGCATGTAATCGTAAAATGCGATTTGCAATGCCGTGAAAAGTACCCACCCAAAGATGATGTCCTGTTGAACCTATTAATTCTCCAAGACGTGTTTTCATTTCACTGGCAGCTTTATTGGTAAAAGTCACTGCCAAGATACGATTAGGAGGCACTTGCTGCTCTTTGAACAGCCAAGCCATGCGGTAAACTAATACACGTGTCTTACCAGAACCAGCACCCGCTAAGAGCCTTAGCGTCTTCGCTGAGGAGGTAGCTGCCTGCAATTGTATTTCATTTAACGCACTTTCTATTGATTCCATTTTATACTCTTGCCAAATTAATGTTTCTGCTTACCAAAACTTTCTCGAATCAAGGGTATCACGACAAAAGCACTTACTGCATAAAATAACGGCAGAATAATAAATACTTTATGATAATGTGATGCGGTGTAATCCACTGCCCCATCTCTGACCGAATCGAGTAGCGGCCCCAAAACGCGCGTTAAGATGGCGCTGCCCAACATGGACATAAAGTTGATAAACCCAACCGTTGCACCTACATATAACGGCAAATTAATATCCCCTGCTACCACAAAACATAATATGTAAGAACCAAATACCCCATAAAGGAAAAATAAAACAGTCGCCATCACAGCACTAATGGATGGATAGTAAATCAATCCACATAAAATTAAACCCGATGCGACGGCTCCTATCACCATCGGCAAACGGCGGCTTCTTAGCATATCAGATGACCAACCCATTAATGGGCTACCAAATACCATGCCTAAAAAAGTCATCGTTGCAGCGGAATTCGCTTCAATATTATTGATACCGTGCACATCTCTTAAAAAAAGCGCGCCCCATGCACCACCAAAAGCATCCGTCGGTGCAGTTGCTAAGAAAGCATACAGACCTATCAACCAATTTTCAGGTCGTTTAACAACATGAAGTAGACAATCCCAGAAACCTAAACGGCCATTTTCATCTGATTTTTGGCGCGTTAAATGAGGTTGTAAAGGGTTATGATCCCTAATCACTAACCAAGAAATCACCCCCAATACTAACCCCACCCAACCTATCCAAGTCATGAGTTGACGCCAGTCCATATAATCTAACATAAGGGCAATAGGGCCACCGCCCACCACAGGACCTGCAGAACCAATTGCTAATGTTAAGCCGGAGATAATTGGAAACCATTGGCTAGGAAACCACACTGTCGCAATTTTTAAACAACTGATAAAAGCAAAAGCAGAGCCAGCTCCAATCAATAAGCGAGAAAAGCACGCAATATTAAAATCTTGCGTTTGCGCAAACAGTAATGTTGAGCCTGCGCATAATAAGATAGCAAAGGTTAATAAACGTCTTGGACCAAATTTATCGGTAAAGGCACCTATAGGTAACTGCAATAAAGCATAAGAGTAATAATAAAAGGCGGCCAACTTACCATAATCAGCATAATCAATATTAAAGTCTCTTTCTAATTGAGGCTGTAGTGGCTGCGTTGCTACCCTGAGCAAAAACTCATAAAAATAAAAAAATACCGCAACAGAATACATTGCAATTGCCCGAATAAGATTATTCGGTTTTTTTAGAGGAGAAGATGAATTCATCTGGACATCCCTTATTATTTAGTGCTCACGCTAAAAACTAAAGGATCGGAGTCTATCCGAGTCATGACAGGTTATCAATGTGTTAGAAAATAATCTAAAAAATATAAGAAATATTCAGGAAACTTTCTTTTTTCACAAAGAATAATCTCACTTAAAAGAATAATAGGGACGACACGGTGGTCGTCCCCTACATTTGGCCATGCAAATTAAGACTTTCTTTATCTTTTTTAGCAGGATGAAACATAACAAATAAATGATTAATTACATTAAAACCTCGATTTTGTAGGGGGCGACCACCGTGTCGTCCCAATCATTAGGTTCTTTAAACTATATTAACTAATCTAAAACAGTCTCTTTTAATGTTTTAAGGGCGATTAACTTAACATCATCTCTTGCAGGTTTTGCTGCAATTTCAACTTCGTTACCAGTTAATGGGCTCACCATTTTTCTTTTTTTGGTGGCCTTACGGCGAATTTTCTTAATTTTGATACCCAGTTTAGGTACCATAATTTCACCCGAACCTTGCTTTCTCAAATGCGCTCTGACCAACTTAGCCAGTTCTGTAAACACACCTTCTACATCCACTCTCTTTAATCCTGTGTTATCTGCAATGTCTTGCAATATTTCCACTCTGGATTGTTTTTCTTTAATGGCCTTCACTTTTTCTAAAGTTTTTTTCATGCTTGTTTTTGTATCGACTTTTTTAACTTTTTTTGTTGCTTTTTTTAAAGACATGACAGGCTCCCATTTACATCTAGGCGGCGATTATGCCAACGTGCCCCAATGAAGTAAAGCCCTAATGAATTAAGATAATGGTCGTAAACAATCTTGGTTATCAAATTTGACTGAATTTACCTGTAAAGAAACAGGAAAACAACCTAGCTGCTTTTCATCTATTGCTTGCAAATAAGTCTCATTATTTGGCAATTTAGCTCGAATATTCAACCAAGTTGTATAACCTGAGGGAGAGACAATTACCGGCATACGCTCATGAATCTCTGCCATTTTTGTTTCAGGTTGAGAAGCTTGTGTTAAAATAGCACACGTCGGGAAGATATCTTGAGTAGAAGGCTTGGACCAAATACCCGCCATTGCAAACAACGGTGTTTGTTTTAAATAAATAAAAAATGGCTGTTTTTTATTTTGAATTAATTGCCACTCATAAAATCCTGTTGCCGGAATAAGACAACGTTGCTTGGAAAATGCTTGTTTAAATGTGGGCTTATCTGAAAGTGTTTCTAGTCGTGCATTAATATAGCCTGTGCTATTCTGCTCTTTTTGCCAACTTGGCACAAAACCCCAACGCATAAAAACCAACTCAGGCCTATCAAAGTTGTCAAACACAATGACTGGAATAAGCTGAGTGGGCGCTATATTGTATTTTGGTTTGAATACAAAGCTATTACGAAGCGAAAAATGCTCTCGTAACTCAATCTCTGTGGGATTGAGTGCAAATCGTCCGCACATTTACTCTACCGTAACTGATTTTGCTAAGTTTCTTGGTCTATCTACATCAGTGCCTTTTAATAAAGCAACATGATAGGCTAATAATTGCAAAGGAATCGTGTAAATAATAGGCGCGATACAAGCGGGCACTTCGGGTAAATAAATTGGGGTAACGCTATCATCCCATTCACTTCCTTCGGTGGCAAACACAAACACTTCTCCACCACGAGCCAGTACTTCTTGAATACTCGATTTCATTTTAGAAAATAATTCATTTTGTGGGCAAAGTGCCACAACCGGCATAAATCTGTCTACCAATGCTAAAGGACCATGCTTAAGCTCTCCTGCAGGATACGCTTCGGCATGAATATAAGAGATTTCTTTTAGCTTTAAAGCACCCTCTAAAGCCACAGGATAAAAATCACCTCGCCCTAAAAACAAGGCATGTTGTTTTTCACAAAAACGTTCTGCCAGCTTGGCAATGGTTTTATCTAATTTTAAAACAGCTTCAACATAAACAGGAAGCGATCTTAAACTCGACAATAACAAGGCTAATTCTGCTTTTTTATTTGGCCTGGAGGATAATAAGGCTCCCACAAATAACAATAATCCCGTTAATTGTGCCGTGAAGGCTTTGGTGGAAGCGACCCCTACTTCTGGGCCAGCATGGGTTAATAATACTTGTTCACAAGCTCTCACTAAAGCACTTTCTGGTACATTACAAATTGCCATCGTAGAAAGATATTGTGGAGAAAGCGCTTTTAAGGCAGCCAATGTATCTGCTGTTTCGCCAGATTGTGAAATATTAATTAATAAGGTATTTGGCAAGGGCGCAATTTTTTTAAATCGAATTTCGCTAGCAATATCTACATCAGCATGAATACCAACATAATTTTCTAACCAAAATTTACCCAACATAGCAGCATAATAACTGGTGCCGCAAGCAATCAGTTGAACTGCTTGTACCTGTTCAAATAAAGGCGCTGCTGTGTTACCAAAAATAGCGGAAGAAATATCGGTTTGACCTAATCTGGATTCTAAAGTCTGACATATCGCCACAGGCTGTTCAAAAATTTCTTTTTGCATGAAATGCCTGTATTCACCTCGCTCAGAATTTTCTTTGCTAAACTGATATTCACGAATAGCTCTGGTAACAGGCTTACCGGACTCATCATAAATTTGGTAATGATTTTGATAAAGATCAACAATATCACCTTCTTCTAAAATCACCATTTTTTGGGTAAAAGGCACCAATGCGAGCATATCGGATGCCACAAAATGTTCTTGTACGCCAATGCCCAATACTAAAGGCGCCCCTTTTCTGGCGGCCACCAATCTGCCCGGGTGGCTTTTACTCATTAAAGCAATAGAATAAGCCCCTTTAAACGTTTCAATAGCTTGAGAAACGGCTTGAATTAAATCTTGGGATTGCTGAAAATTTAAGCCAATACATTGAACAATCACTTCTGAGTCGGTATCTGATACACAATAAACCGATTGTGAAGCCAACCACTGTCTACGCTCAACGTAATTTTCAATAATACCGTTATGGACCAATGCTAAACTGTCTTGAAATAAGTGCGGGTGTGCATTGTTTTCACTGGGTTCGCCATGTGTTGCCCACCGGGTATGGGCGATGCCTGTTGTCCCTAAAATCGGATTGGCTAATAAAGCACTATTTAATTTTTCTACTCGGCCCGTTGTCCTGATGCGTTCAATTTGATTATTTTTGATAATGGCAAGACCTGCTGAATCGTAGCCTCGATACTCCAACCTAGATAAGCTTTCAACCAAAATAGGCGCAACATCTCTTGATGAAACCGAACCGACGATACCACACATAGCAACCTCTTATTATTTGCTTTTTTTTATTTCAGAAGACACAGGACGAGTCCAGTTTTCGATGACGCGTTGATTCAGATCTTGTGTTAAGGTTAACTTACCAGCTTCCGTATCTCTCGTCACCGTGCTACCTGCTGCAATGGTTGTGCCTTTTCTCACGATAATAGGCGCAACCAATTGCGTATCCGAACCAATATGCACATCATCTTCAATAATGGTTTGATGTTTGTGCGTGCCATCATAATTACAAGTAATGGTACCCGCACCAATATTCACTGATGCACCAATGGTCGCATCACCAACATAACTTAAATGATTAATTTTAGATGCTGCACCAATTTGGCACTTTTTCACTTCGACAAAATTACCAATTTTAACGCCTTCAGCTAAAGCAGAGTCTGGCCTAATGCGCGCATAAGGGCCTATTTGGCAATTTTTACCTAGTTTCACACCTGATAAATGACTAAAAGGATGAATCTCAACACCCTCGGCTATCTCACAATTAATCAATACACAATTTGCACCAATCTTGGTATTGGCACCTAAGATGTTATTGCCTTCAAATACTGTATTCACATCTATGGTGACATCCGCTCCACAATGCAAGCTGCCACGAATATCGACTCGAGACGGATCGAGCACGCACACACCTTGAGTCATAAGACGGTGTATTTGTTTGTGCTGATAAAAACGCTCGACTTCAGCTTGCTGAACACGTGTGTTCACGCCCATCACCTCTTGTGGCACAGGTGCGACTGTGGTGGTAATGGCTATATCATGCTGAACGGCTAATTGAATTAAATCGGTTAAATAGTATTCTTTTTGAGCATTATCATTGGTTAACTTGGGCAAAAGATTTTTTAAAGCCCCTACAGGTAAACACAAAATACCAGAGTTGATTTCGGTAATCGCACGAGTCTGGCTATCTGCATCTCGCTCTTCGACAATGGCAATCGGTTGATTTGTTGCATCACGAACAACTCGCCCAAAACCATGTGGATTATCTAATATCGCACTGATAAACCCAAGGCGATTACCTTGTTTATCCATATCATTTAAAAATTGCGTTAACAGCTCTATCGAAACTAAGGGTGTGTCACCATATAAAATGAATACTTTTTCATCATCTGATTTATTCTCTGTCACTAAATAAGGCACGACCGATCTCACCGCATCGGCAGTACCTAATTGCTGTGCTTGGGTTACCCAGGTAATGTCTTGCTCTAAGTCTGATTTAAAAAAATCAGATAAGATTGGAGAGATAGCATTTTGCACAACATAAATGCTGCTTGGGTTAAGCATACGCACAGTGGCCAATAAATGGGCAAGCATCGGCTTACCCCCAATAGGGTGCATAACCTTGGGTAAGGCAGAACACATTCTTTTACCAAGGCCGGCAGCTAAGATAATAATACTGATTTTCATAGGACTATTTTACACTGTAATAAAAAAGGCGGCAAAAGCCGCCTTTATTTAAGTTGTTTACCTAGTTATTTTTTAACCAAAAACTTACTTTTTACCTGCGTCTTTACGCAAAGATTTTAAGGCACGCAACATACCAGCAGCACGAACCAGCTCAGCTTGCGCCATACCATAATCAAAATCAGATTTATGTTGAGCAATCACCTCTTGTGCTAGTTGTTTAGCTTTTAATATTTCAGCTTCATTTAGGTCTTTTGCTCTAACAACTGTGTCAGCTAAAATAGTAACAATTTCAGGTTGAACTTCTAAAATTCCCCCTTCGACAAACACAATGACTTCTTCATCTGTCGATGTCACCACCTTCACAGGACCTGGCAACAATAATGTCAGCAAGGGAGCATGCCCTGCGGTAATGCCCAAATCCCCCATTGTTCCCCTTGCGACAACCATCTGTGCTCTTCCTGAAAAGATGGCTTCTTCAGCACTCACTATATCTACATGCATGTTCATTAACTTTGCCATGGTTTACCTAAATTAGAATGTTAAGAACTTTTTTGCATTGCTAATGCTTTTTGTTTTGCTTCTTCTATATCGCCAACCATATAGAAAGCTTGTTCTGGCAGATTATCTAATTCACCATCTAATATCGCTTTAAAGCCAGCGATGGTATCTTTTAGTGAAACATATTTACCAGGTGAACCTGTAAATACTTCTGCCACGAAGAAAGGTTGTGATAAGAAACGCTGAATTTTACGCGCTCTTGACACAGTTCGTTTGTCTTCTTCAGATAACTCATCCATACCCAAAATGGCAATAATATCTTTGAGCTCTTTATAACGCTGCAAAGTTCCTTGAACTCGTCTGGCTGTATCATAATGATCTTGCCCCACAATTAAAGGATCTAATTGTCTAGAGGTTGAATCGAGTGGATCTACCGCTGGGTAAATACCTAATTCAGCAATTTGTCTGGACAATACAACGGTTGCATCCAAATGCGAGAACGTAGTGGCCGGCGACGGATCGGTTAAGTCATCCGCTGGTACGTAAACCGCTTGAATAGAGGTAATAGAGCCTGTCTTAGTCGAAGTAATACGCTCTTGTAAACGACCCATTTCTTCTGCCAAAGTTGGCTGATAACCTACGGCAGATGGCATACGACCTAATAAAGCTGATACTTCTGTTCCTGCCAGGGTATAACGGTAAATATTATCAACGAATAATAATACGTCTCTGCCTTCATCACGGAAACATTCGGCCATGGTTAAGCCTGTCAACGCAACGCGTAATCTGTTCCCTGGTGGCTCATTCATTTGACCATAAACCAGTGATACTTTATCAAGTACTTTAGAGTCTTTCATTTCATGATAAAAGTCGTTACCTTCACGAGTACGCTCACCAACACCTGCAAACACAGAATAACCGCTATGCTCGATCGCGATGTTACGAATCAATTCCATCATGTTAACGGTTTTACCTACACCGGCACCACCGAATAACCCCACTTTACCACCCTTAGCAAAAGGACAGATCAAGTCGATAACTTTAATCCCTGTTTCGAGTAGTTCAGCACTCGCGGCTTGTTCTTTAAAACTAGGTGGTTCGCGGTGAATAGACCAACGTTGACCTTGTTCTTCACCAATAGGACCCATGTTATCTATAGGGCGACCTAACACATCCATTAAACGGCCAAGCGTTTTGTGACCCACTGGCACTTGGATAGGGTGGCCCGTGTTTTCTACTCTTAAACCGCGACGCAAACCGTCCGTTGTTCCCATCGCAATGGTTCTAACAACGCCATCACCTAATTGCTGCTGCACTTCTAATGTGATGTCTGTATTATCCACAGTTAAGGCATCATAGACTTTAGGCACGCTTCCACGATTGAATTCTACGTCTACAACCGCACCAATAATTTGAACGATTTTTCCGGTCGTTTCTAACGAAGTTACCGTGTTAGCCATACTGGTCATGCTATTTTCTCTCTGTTAATCATCTTGGGTTATACTGCTTGAGCGCCGCTTACAATTTCTGATAACTCTTGGGTAATCGATGCTTGTCTTGCTTTGTTATAAACAAGTTGCAAATCATCTATCAACTCACCCGCATTATCCGAAGCGCTTTTCATTGCGACCATTCTCGCAGCCTGTTCACAAGCAAGGTTTTCCACCACACCTTGATACACTTCAGCTTCAATAAATCGCATTAAAATAAAATCGAGTAATTCTTTTGCATCGGGTTCGTATAAATAATCCCAATACTTATCTTCACTTATTTTTTTCTCGCCTTTTGCTTCATCTACTTTTGTTTGTGGGGCAAAAGTTTCTTGTGGCGCGATAGGTAATAATTGTTCTAGCACCGGTTGTTGTGTCATGGTGTTTACAAATTTATTGTAAGCAATATACAAACAATCAATTTCGCCTTTATAAAACAAGTCTAACATCACCTGAACAGGACCGATAACATCGGTTACCCTTGGGGCATCTTTGATATGTTTAATACAGGCATCTACTTTTGCACCCATGCGTTTGAAAAAACCTTCTGCTTTGGCGCCAATTAAAGCAAATCTTAACTTACAACCGGCTTGCTCAAATGCCTGCATACGGCCTATTAGCATTCTAAACAAGTTACTGTTTAAGCCACCACTTAAGCCTCTATCTGAGCTCACCACAATAATACCGATGGTTTTGACAGGGCGTTTTTCTAAAAAAGGGTGGCGATATTCAGAATGACTCACGCCAACATGATCAACCACTTGACGAATTTTTTCAGCATAAGGTCTCGATGCTTGCATACGCTCTTGCGCTTTGCGCATTTTGCTTGCCGCCACCATTTCCATCGCACGCGTAATTTTTTGCGTGCTCTTGATGCTTTTAATTTTTGTTCGGATCTCTTTAGCGCCAGCCATACATCACCCTATACCGATGTGAAAGAATGAGCCGCTTTAAATGCTTTTAATACGTCATGCATTTGGGCTTCAATTTTGTCGTTAAAGGTGGCATGTTCATTGATTTCTGCCAAAATATTCTGATGATGCGCGCTTAAATAGCCATGCAATGACTCTTCAAATTCCACCACTTTATTTAGTGGCACATCATCTAAATAACCTTTATCTGCTGCAAACAAAACAAAACTCATATTGCCCACGCTTAATGGCGAGAATTGTTTTTGTTTCATGGCTTCTGTTACACGCTGACCACGCTCTAATTGCTTACGCGTGGTTTCATCTAAATCGGAAGCAAACTGAGAAAACGCTGCTAATTCACGATATTGCGCTAACGCCAATCGCACGCCACCACCCAACTTTTTGATAATTTGAGTTTGAGCCGCGCCCCCGACTCGAGAAACAGATAGACCCGCATTAATAGCAGGACGTATGCCTGAATTAAATAAATCAGTTTCTAAGAAAATTTGTCCGTCAGTAATCGAAATCACGTTTGTAGGAACGAAAGCAGATACGTCACCTGCTTGAGTTTCAATAATAGGTAAAGCCGTTAATGAGCCTGTTTTGCCTTTAACTTTACCATTGGTTTTCTCTTCTACGTATTCAGCATTTACCCTTGCAGCGCGCTCTAATAAACGAGAATGCAAATAGAATACGTCACCAGGATAAGCTTCACGGCCTGGAGGTCTACGCAATAGCAAGGAAATTTGACGATAAGCCCAAGCTTGTTTAGTTAAATCATCATAAACAATTAGAGCATCTTCGCCTTTGTCTCTAAAATATTCGCCCATTGTGCAACCAGAATAAGGTGCAATAAATTGTAATGCTGCTGCTTCTGCGGCTGTTGCTGCTACAACGATAGTATGAGCCAATGCATCATGCTCTTCTAATTTTCTTACTACAGCAGAAACTGAAGAGGCTTTTTGGCCTACTGCAACGTAAATACATTTTACGCCAGTATTTTTTTGATTAATGATGGCATCGATAGCAATAGCTGTTTTACCTGTTTGTCTATCACCAATTATTAATTCACGTTGACCGCGCCCAACAGGTACCATTGCGTCGATAGATTTTAATCCTGTTTGAATGGGCTGGTTTACTGATTGTCTTGTGATAACACCAGGCGCCACTTTTTCTACAGGAGAAGTTTGGGTGGTCATAATAGGACCCTTACCATCGATAGGCTCACCCAAAGCATTGACGACTCGACCTAACAAAGCTTCACCAACGGGTACTTCTAAAATACGGCCAGTACATTCAACTGTTTGACCTTCAGCAAGATGCTCAGCAGAACCAAAAATAACCGCACCAACCGAGTCACGCTCCAAGTTCAATGCCATACCATAGGTGTTGCCTTCAAATTTAAGCATTTCACCTTGCATCACATCACGCAAGCCATATACCCGCACAATACCATCACCTACGCTGATGATACTGCCAACGGTTTTAGATTGAACATCGATATTGCTGTCAGAAAGACGCTTTTTGATCAAATCACTGATTTCGGATGGATTTAAACGCATGATTCCCCACTTGCCTTAAAATGTTATGTCAATGCTTCTTTTAATTGACGAATTTTACCTAACACTGAGCCATCTAATACGATGTCTTGTGCGCGTATAACAGCCCCTGCCATCAAACTGGGATCTTCTTTGACCTCCAAGTCAATCGACTTGGAAAAACGTTTGCTCAACGCTGCTATCAACTTTGTTTGTTCATCTGCTGTTAGCTTTTGAGCAGAAGTGACCTCTACCTTGATACTGTTCTCAATCGCACGTCGAATGTCTTCGAATGCTTTTTCAATTTCTGGTAGCAAAATAATTCTATCTTGCTCATTCAACACAGCTAAAAATGTCTTTACTTGAGGTTCGATAGATAATGTTGGCATCACATCTTTAGTCACTTGCTGATAAAAATCCAATTTAAACTCTCTCGTATAAATTGGATTTTTTAACATTTCTACTGTCAGGGGGTGTTTGCCCACTTTAGAGGCAAGCTCTAACCAAGTAGACCAAGCCTTCACTTCATTTTGCTCTTGTGCCTGCATAAATAATGCTTTGGCATAAGGGCGAGCAATTGCGTGAACCGACGACATGACTATAGCTCCTCAATTAAGGTATTGACCATATCGTGGTGCGCGTTGCCATCTATATTTTTGCCTAAGATCTTTTCTGCACTCAATACAGCAATTTCTGCTACCTGACTACGCAAAGCATCTTTTGCCTGCTGAATCATCACTTCAATTTCTGATTGTGCTTGAAGCTTTTCTCTCTCAGAGAGATCTTTTGCCTGCGTTCTGGCTAAGTCGATGATGTATTGTGCTTGCTTTTTAGCATCTTCAATTAAATCATGACACTGCGTTTTGGCATCTTTTAGATGTTTTTTAGCCGATTCTTGAGCCAATTCTAGATCGCGGTGACCGCGCTCTGCCGCGGCCAAGCCTTCTGCAATACGCGCCTGACGTTCTTGCAAAGCCTTGGTCACTGGTGGCCATACAAATCGCATGGTAAACCAAACAAACAAGGCAAAAGTGATCATCTGACCAAGTAATGTAATGGTGATACTCACGCCCAATTCCTCTTCTAGTAAATGAAAAGCTAAAATGTCTTAAGATGCTGTGGCAGCAACTTGCATTAAGCTATCCAAGAACGGACTAGCAAAAGTGAAATACAATGCAATACCAACGCCAATCATGGTGACCGCATCTAATAAACCAGCCAAAATAAACATTTTTACTTGTAACATAGGAGCAACTTCAGGCTGTCTAGCAGCACCTTCTAAAAATTTGCCTCCTAACAAAGCAAAACCAATCGCGGTTCCTAAAGAACCTAATCCAATCATAATCGCTACAGCGATAACAGTTGTACCTTGTAGCTCTGCTACTAATTTAGCTAATTCCATGATATTCCCCTTTATTTTTAAAACAAAAATTAACAGTAAAATTGAAAATATTAATGCCCTTCATGTGCCATGCTCAAATAAACTATCGTTAGCATCATGAAGACAAAAGCTTGCAAAGTAATCACTAAAATATGAAAAATCGCCCAAGGCAAACCCAATGTCCACTGAGCGCCAAATGGCAGCATAGCGATTAAAATAAAAATCAACTCCCCAGCATACATATTTCCAAACAAACGCAAGCCTAGAGAAATGGGCTTAGCGCACTCATCAATTAAACGCAGCGCAACATTAAAGGGAAACAACCAGGGGCCAAAAGGAGAACAAAACAATTCTCTTAATAAACCAGCCCGCTTCATTTTGATATTGTAAAAAATAATTAAGAAAAAGACTGAGATAGAAATGCCCAGGGTTAAATTCAAATCGGTCGTCGGTACCACTTTTAAATGAGATAATCCGAAAAAAGAACCCACAACAGGCAACAGATCAACTGGCAACAAATCCATGGCATTCATTAAAAACACCCAAACAAAAATAGTAAGGGCCAATGGCGCAATCACATCACTTTTACCATGAAAAGAATCTGAAACTTGTTTTTGAACAAACTCAACCAACATCTCTAATAAGTTTTGCCACCCTCCCGGCACTCCAGAGGTTGCTTTTTTGGCAGCTCGACGAAATATAAACAAAATGAAAGAGCCTAAAATAAAAGAGATACCAAGTGTATCCAAGTGTATGGCATAAAAACCTTCACCAATACGCAGATTGGTTAAATGGTGGGCAATATAGTCAGCTTGAGAAATAGGCTCACTCAAATTCATCGCTTTTTATCTCACATTACTCATGTTGGCTTGCTTGAAACTGATTCTAATAGGGGGAAGAAAAAAACATAATAGGCTCGTTCCATACCCACAAAACACCCAGCCAGGCTCTATCCAAGATATTTGCCAAACCAATGCAAACATCCCACCTGTTAGCACCAATTTTACCATCTCTCCCCAATAAAATCGGTTTCTGATGGTATGAAGATACTGTGCACCCTGGTATCTAAAAAACAAAAGATAAAAAACAATATTTGGAAGCAGGCAAACTAAAAACCCCAATCCAAACGATACCGCGCTCGGTTTATCTTGGCTCATCAATAAGGCGATTAGCCCCAATACAAAACCCGTGCTCTGTGCAACAACCCCCCAAAATGCTTCGTGAGGCGTTCGATATTTGTTCATGCTTTCTTTTTAAACCGATGCGTAGCTTCTTGACGCGCGCCAAGTATACTGAGGTCGCAACTATTTAGCAACAAAAATCAAGGTGACTGGGTTATTTTTAGATTATTTGAAATGCGCTAATATTCCTTGTAGCTCATCTACATGACTATATCTAATCAGCAAGGTACCCTGTCCTTTACTAGGAGAATGTCGAATCGTAACAGGCGCCCCCAGTTTATCTGCTAAATCGTCTTGGAGACGTCGAATATTCGGATCGATTGGCGCAAATTTTTTATCGTTATCTTCGCCATCTTGCTCTTGCAGACGAGTAATAATTTTTTCGGTTTCTCTAACAGACAGCCCTCGTTCGGCAACCATATTTGCTACCTGACTTTGCAACGGGCCTTTTAGTGCCAATAATGCTTTTGCGTGACCTAATTCAATTTTTCCTTGCTCTAACAAACCTTGTATATCTATGTTTAACGACAAGATACGAAGTAAATTTGTTACCCCTGCTCTAGATTTACCTACCATTTCGGCTACTTGGAGATGGGTTAAGGATAAAGTTTCTGACAGACGTTTTAGCGCTTTAGCTTCTTCAATGGGATTTAAATCTTCACGCTGAATGTTTTCAATTAATGCGATAGCCATCGCAATATCATTGGATACGGTTTTAACAAGCGCAGGGATCTCTGTTAATCCTGCTAACTGTGCTGCACGCCACCTTCTTTCCCCTGCAATAATCTCAAACTCTTGACCAGGAAGTGTAGAAGCCCTCACCACAATAGGTTGAATCACACCTTGTGAACGAATAGATTCTGCTAATTGTTCAATCCCTTCGTGATGAATGATGCCTCTGGGTTGATAGGGGCCAGGTTGAATTTGATCAACTGATAAACGTCTTAAAACACCTTCAGGTATGCCAGCATCTGCATCAACGGGCTGTCCTTGTCTTTTTTCCAAGGCTTCGCCTAAATCAGGTTGAACGCGACTCTTGACCATCGTTTGAGTCGTTCCAACATCTGCATTCGGCAACACAGCCAATAATGCATCTAATCCTTTTCCCAGGCCTCGTCTTTTTCCAATCATGATTTATTCTCCTAAATTATTCAGACAAGCTAGAGGCAAGTTGTTTGGCTTTTTTGGCCGCCTTGACAGGGAAACGTTTAGTGATTTCACCTGCCAAGGCCGCATAAGAAGCTGCACCTCTTGATTGTCTGTCATATAACATAACCGGAAGGCCGTGACTGGGCGCTTCTGCCAATCGAACGTTTCTAGGAATAATCGTTTGGAAAACTTTTGAACCAAAATGAGTAATTAACTGATCAGAAACCTCTAAACATAAACGATTTCGGTTATCAAACATCGTTCGAATGATGCCCCCAATTTCTAATTGAGGATTAATGGCCGATTTGACTTGTTCAATCGTACTGGCCAGTGCGCTTAAACCTTCTAAGGCAAAATATTCACATTGCATGGCGATGAAAACATAACGCGCCATCACTAAACCATTTAAAGTCAACATGTTTAAAGAAGGAGGACAATCCATCAAAATATAATCGTAATGAGATTGAATCGATTTAAGGGCTTTAAACAAAGTTTCAGGAGAACCCGATTTTTTGGTCAGATGCACTTCTGCCGCCGTTAAATCACCATTTGAGCCAATCACATCATAACCTGCTGATGTGTTTTTAATAATGGCCTGTTCTGCGGTTATCTCACCTAATAATAATTCATTCACTGAATATTTCAGTTTAGATTTATCTACCCCACTGCCCATGGTGGCATTCCCTTGAGGATCTAAATCTATTAACAGGACGCGTTTTTTTTGCAACCCTAAAGCACACGCGACATTAATACAACTAGTGGTTTTCCCCACTCCGCCTTTTTGATTTGCAAACGCAAAAGCATTTTCCAACATTTTATATTCCTGACTAAGCCAATTTCTATGGGCATACTCACGCTATTGTACACTATTGGTTTGTTTAAGTTGACAACTCGAAGTAAATAGTCAGTCTATAAATTAATCTCTTCTCATATACGTCTCTTAAAGTTTGGTTTCTTAACTTTTGATTCTTAAAACAAAATCCATTTATTTAAACAATAGTTTATCAACTTGTGTTTTATCTTTTTCTTCTAATACGATTCTTTGGTTTATTTCTGTTGAAGCACCTGCACTACCTGCACCAAGACTAAAAATAAGCTCCTGTCTTCTTTCATTTTCAAGATTAGGGGTGGTTTCTTGACTTATATTAAGACACCTTCTCTCAATCTCAGGACTAAGATTGTGCCCCTTGGATAAAAACTTTTTTCGTGTTTGAGCTTCAGGGCCAGAACCGGTTTCTTGGCTTAAATGAAGTTGCCTTCTTTCAATATCTGGACTTAAACTTCGGCTCTTGGGTATGGAAGAAGTTCTCTTTCCTGAATCAGGACTCGAGCTTATTTCATTTTTTGAACGAAATAATCTTCTTTCAGGATCAGGGCTTAAACTACGCTCTTTACTGGTAAAAAGCTTCCTTTTCTCAGTTTCAGGACTGGAGCTACTTTCATGACGTATGCGAATTTTTCTTCTTTCATGAACGGGACTCAGGCTACGTTCTTTATGTAATGATTCTTTTCTTGTTTCCCCCTCCAGCCTAGGGCTAGTCTCTTTGCTTGAAAACATATTTTTTCTTTCTTCATCAAGAATAGCGCTGGCTGAAGAGGATAGATTTTTTTTACTGGCTTTTCTTTCTAATTTATCACGCCTTTCACCATCAGAATGGCTAAAAATATTATAATGTTGTATTGTTTCAAAATCGTCTTTGCATTTTTTTTCTAGTTTATCCCCTAAAGAACGGCTCGCGGCCATATATTTTCTTCTTAAATCCAGATTTGACTTCTCTTTTTTATCTGGACTCAGTTTTATTTCGTCTTCTTCGTTTATTCTTCTTGTTCTTTTCATTAACGCGTCATCGGAAAATGAAACTTTAACGCTAGCATCTTCTTGTATAACTCGTTCCGGCGATACTACCCTTTTTCGCGAAATTTTTAAATTAGCCATTTGATTCAAGGGTAATTGATTGTCTCCCTGCTCGTCAGTCGAGCATTTTAATTTAAATTTTTGAATAAAAGATTCATCTGGTAATCTTTCATCATTAACCATATCCTCATTTCTAGGGCTTAACTCGGGCATATTTTCGATTCTCTTCCCAATAATTAAAAATTCAGTATAAATATTTTTATTAAAGTTCTGTTCATAAAAAGCATCTTCAATAATAAATTTTAGCACACCAGACATTTTTTTCAGATTTTGTATATATAAAAACTGTTGTACATCTTGTAAATCTAGTAATTTAAAAGGGGCATTTCTCCCTTCTATTTTTAATGCCGTATAAAATACCCCGCCTAACATGTTCGCCACTTTTTGACTATCGATTACAGTAAAATTATTTGATTGTATTTTTGAGGCAAGTTGCAAAAATTGATGTATACATTTTGCCTCCAATTCACAACCATTAAATATTAATATTGCAATAAAATGTTTAAGTTGCAGATTATAATCCTCTGGCGTAATTAATGGGTTATTGAAAGCTTCTCTAAAATACAATGAAAAAAAATGCCAAGCCTTTATTGCACCTATATTTTGGGTGTTAATAAGCTCTGTATGCTGAAAAACATGTTTATATATTTTTATCCAGTCATGAGAATTAAAATGACTTTCAAAACCATCTTGTTTAATATTTAAAAGTGTTTTTCCAATAAAATCCCTTTCATATTTTTCACAAAGCTCATACTGAATATCCTGTTTTTTTCCCGGTTCATTTTCTGAATCAGGGTAAAACTTAATGGTACAATCTTTATCTGTGGTTAAATCTTCTATTGAAAAATCTAATTTTGAAATAAAATGTAAATATAAATCTTGTAATTCAATAGGTGTATAATAATGATTGTTTGACACAGGAGTCTCCTTAATATACTTTACAGAAAGAAACCATCAACTCATAGCCACATATATAGTACACTTCAATATTTTTTGATTTCTTATTAAAAAATAATTCCGATATTTTATGCAGCTTACCTCTTAAAGCTTAGACTCACTGTTTTTTTATTAACAGATAAAAATGGTAGACTTTTTGGAGATTCTCTTTAATAATTTGATCATCAATACAAGTGATATCGATTGATAAGGAAAAAAAATGATCGAATTAGATAAAAAAGCACTCGAACATGTTTCGGGCGGTTTTTTTTTGGCATACCAACTGGCTGCTTAATCACAGTCTCATGCTATACTGCTGCAAAAATTTTGCTAAGCAATGAACCAATAACAGAAGAGGGATTAATGGCAAGTGCTTTTTTTGGTTTAATATTAAGTGCAAGTGAAATAATATAACAATTATTTTCATCATACTCACCTTGATGAGAATCTCATAAAGGTGAGTAAAATAATAATGTTATAAATTGTTTTATTTTTTGTATTTATTTTTCGCTTGATTTTTCAAATCTTCAACTTCTCCCACATTACGCATGACATTACCATGCAAAGCTAGTGTGAACTGACTCTCCCCTTTTGCATATTGTGCATCAAATAAAGCGGTAAAACCTTTTTTATCAATTTTATTATACTCTAATGTCACAAAAGCCAAACTAGGTAACGCTTGTAAATTTTGTGCCACTATCTCTGCGCCAGTATCGGTTAATTGATTTTTGTCTAAAAATAAACTTGTTATATTTGGTCTTTCTTTAATAAGAAGTGGCATAAGTTCGGACATTTCATCATCGATTAATTGCATATTCTGCAAATCTACCTGTTCTTGGGGTGCACTGTTTATTTTATCTATTACGATTTGTCTCATGGCTCTAAACCTTAACTATTATTATCTTGAAAAGACAACTTATATTCAATAATAAACCATATTCTGAACTTTAAACATAGAAAAGCAGTCTTTTTAGACATATAAAAAAATAAAAATGTTCGCAATTACACCAAACACAGAGATAGCAAAAAATATGGATAGCACGACCAATAACCAAATTCATATTCAGGATTATATTGTTAGATCGGATAGCGAAAAATATAATCCTATAGGTGAATGCAATCAAATAGGCGTCGATGAATCGACTCAATCGGCTCGTTTGTATCAATTTATATCGACTTTAATTGATAATATCTCTCAAATTCATCAAAAAAATCATTGTATTAACACAGAACTGGCCATAAAAAAAGGCAGTGAAAATCATCTTAGTCGGTTAATTACCAATGAATTTATGTTTTACACTAAAAAAAGATTAGAATCAGATGATTTTACTCTACTTTTAGATAAAATTTTAGATCTAGCAAAAAAACAACCTGAAAATTTACATCTTATTTTATCTTCTTTTGCAGTAAAAGCACTTAACGGAAAAACCATGAATGTGGTTATTTTTATCACGTGCGGAAAAAATCCAAGAGTAGAATTGATTGTTAAAAACAACCCATCTTCAATTGATCCCAAATATTATGAAGAAAAATATGGAATAAGAACCTATTTTGATAACATAAACGTTAATATTGACAAAGAAGATGTTTTTCCTGTTTTGATCACTCATGGAAAAGAATATCGATTTTCTTATAATAATCTCTTTGAAATCGTCACCTTGGGTGGTGCAAAAAAAATAATGGCTTTTGAACTTTGCCTTGATCATGCATATGCTTTAGCTAAAACAAAATGCCTCGCGTATATTGAATCAGGATTAACTTACCCTCTAAGAATTCTCCCCAATCAAATATCTCAAGTTATTTCTTCCAACACTATTGAGCTAGAAGAAGATAAAATATTAGAGGAAAATGCCACACATGCCGATCCAGATATACCACCATATAAATGCAAACCCGCTAGTATGATTATTAAAGAAAAAAATATAAGTTCTAATTTTGGTAATAAATCATTAAATTGTATTTTAATGAATTCCACCCCGTGTAGTAAGCTGCCTAAAAACTTGCTCACTCAAGTGGATAATTACAATGAAAGAAAGTATGTTTTTGTTCATCAAGGTCCTACAGTTACTCAATTACTTAATAAGACAATGACTGAAGGTTATAAACTATTTTCAAATACTATTCATAACGCAACAAAAACATTTACTAATATTTATCACCACATGACAAATCAACCAGAAAAAAGAAAAAGAATATCAGACGAAGAAATGACAGCAGAAGAAAAAGAACGAAGCAAGCGTAGAAAAAAGTAAAGCACTACAAAAATAATTAACTTTTTTTAATCGCGACTAAATGCCTAACTGCTGTTTCAAAAGGAGGGTTCAATTTTATCACCTGGGACTTAATATATCCCTGTGGAATATCGGTGAGTTCCTCTTGGGATAACCCCCCTTTCATTGCCAACCAAACGGTATCTGATTTGGCCCAACTTTCGGTGAGGTTTAACATATCAGATAATTTAGCAAAGGCTCTACTCAAGATTCTATCGGGTTTATCCACGGGAATAGGTAATTGTTCAATACGACCATGAAAAACTTCAACATTATTCAGTTTTAGATCCATAACAACTTGTTTAAGAAATAAAATTCTTTTTTGGCGAGGCTCTACCAACAAAAATTTTTTATCCGGAAAAGCAATCGCCAACGGTATACCGGGTAATCCAGGACCTGTGCCAATATCGGCAATGATTTGAATAATTTCTTCTTTTAAAAAATTAACCAAACACAAACTATCTAATATATGGCGAATCATCATGGTTTTAGGATCGGTCACACCGGAAAGATTATAGACCTTGTTCCATTTAGCTAATAATTCAACAAATTGCACCCAAAGTGTTATTTGCTTAGGTTCTGCTTGAATATTTAATTGTTTCAAGCCTGAATTTAAAATTTTAACTAAGGCTTCACTCATGAAATCAGTGCCGCTTGCTCATGTTTTTTAAGCGAAATTAATAGCAAAGAAACCGCTGCAGGTGTAATACCTGAAATACGTGAAGCCATGGCCAATGTTTTTGGTTTGACTTTATTGAGTTTTTCCACGACTTCGTTTGATAAACCAGAAACAACTCGATAATTAAAATCTTCAGGAATATCCATTTCTTCTTGTCGTTGTAATTTGGCGATTTCTTCTTCTTGCCTATCGATATACCCTTGATATTTAGCTTGAGTTTCAACTTGAAATAATACTTGGCTAATCAAATGCTCTTTTAATTCTTCACCATATTGCCAATCAGATAAAACTGGATTAATTTCGGCATAAACTAATTGATGTATTTCAGGTAGCGTTAATAAGCAGTGGAGAGTCACCTCTGGTCTTTGTAATAACTCAATGGCTCTCATTTCTCGGTGAAGTGCACTTTGAGACAGTGCCACAAAACTATCACCCAAATCGGTATTCGGGTGAATAAATTTTTTCTTTAAAATATCTTGCACTTGTTTAATTAGCACACATTTTGTTTCAAAAAAGTGTTGTCGTTTTTCACAAACTAAACCCAATTCTATGCCTTTGGGCGTTAATCTCAAATCTGCGTTATCTTCACGCAAATATAAACGATGCTCTGCACGGGAAGTAAACATACGATATGGCTCTATGGTGCCATTGGTGACCAAATCGTCTATTAATACGCCTATATAAGCTTCATTTCGCTTGGGATACCATGTGGATAAGTTCTTTGCTTTACGCGCCGCATTCATCCCTGCAATTAAACCTTGTGCAGCTGCTTCTTCATATCCTGTTGTGCCATTTATTTGCCCAGCGAAGAATAAGTTGTGAATAACCTTGGTTTCAAGCGTGGGATGTAATTGTCTGGGATCAAAATAATCATATTCAATCGCATACCCTGGACGAGTAATATGTGCATTTTCAAAGCCTTTCATGCTTCGTACTAAATTGAGCTGAACATCGAATGGTAAACTAGTCGAAATGCCATTAGGGTATATTTCGTTGGTTTCTAAACCTTCTGGCTCGATAAAAATTTGATGCGACGTTCTATCTGCAAAGCGAACCACTTTATCTTCTATAGAAGGACAATATCTAGGCCCAACCCCTTCTATTTTCCCAGAATATAAAGGTGAACGAGGTAAACCATTTTTGATGATCTCATGTGTTTGCTCATTCGTATGCGTAATATAGCAATTAACTTGAGTAGGATGCTCAGAACGTGTTCCTAAATAAGAAAATATAGGCATCGGTGTTTCTGAGGGTTGTGCCTCTAAAATATCATAATTGATGGTTTTACCATCAATTCTAGGTGGTGTACCCGTTTTTAATCTGCCCACTTGAAAAGGCAATTCTCTTAAACGCTGTGCCAAAGAGACAGAAGGTGGGCACCCTGCTCTACCACCAGAATGATTTGTGGTTCCTATATGAATTTTGCCGGATAAAAACGTGCCTGCTGTCAACACAATAGCATCGGCGTAAAAATTCACCCCCATTTCTGTTTGCACACCAATGACTTTATTATCGTCTAATAATAAATCTGCTATAGGCTGCTGAAACAAGGTTAAATGTGGCGTATTTTCTAAAATATGACGTATATGTTTTTTGTACAAAGCTCTATCAGCTTGAGCACGCGTGGCTCTAACAGCTGGACCTTTTGAAGCATTTAAAGTTCTAAATTGTATGCCACTGAGATCAGCAGCATGCGCCATGACTCCGCCCAGTGCATCAATTTCTTTGACCAAATGCCCTTTACCTATTCCCCCAATGGCAGGGTTGCAAGACATCTGTCCTAATGTTTCTATATTGTGCGTAACAAGTAAGGTTTGAACCCCCATTCTAGCGCTGGCTAATGCAGCTTCTGTTCCGGCATGTCCGCCACCGACCACAATCACTTGAAATTTATCTGGAAAATCGAATGCACTCATTTTGCCCACACCTACTATTACTTTCCAATACAAAAACTAGAGAAAATTTCACCTAACAAATCTTCGGTGCTAAATATACCCACAATGTCACCTAAAGCCCCATGTGCACGCTTTAAACACTCTGCCAAACATTCATGTCGTCTTGCTTGCCATTCTAATTTAGCTTGAACCAATTCTTGCTGAGCTTGCGATAAGGCTTCGATATGTCTGGTGCGCGCCAAAAACATATCTTCTTCTTGTGAAAACCCTACTTTTTCTTTTATTTTTTGTTTTAAATTATCTATGCCCTGTCCACTGTGTACAGAAATGGGGATAACCTGAGCCTCTAAGCTATGTTCTATACCGGGCAACAAATCTATTTTACTGATGACTTCAATCGTTTTTTCTTTAAAAGGCTTTAATTTGTCCAACACAGTCTGATTATCCACATAATGAGTAGATAAATTGTGTATAGAATGACATTCTTGTACCCACAAAATCACATCGCTTTTTTCTATTTCATTAAAAGCTCTTAAAATGCCCTCTTGCTCTATGATATCAGCACCAGTTCGAATGCCAGCTGTGTCGACTAAATTTAAAGGGATGCCATCTAGATGTATATGAGTTTTGACAAGATCGCGGGTCGTACCAGGAATGTCTGTTACGATAGCAAGCTCTTCTTCTGCTAAGCAATTCAATAAACTCGATTTGCCCGCATTAGGTAGACCCACAATAGCCAAAGATAAACCTTGATTCAAAATACGGCCACGAGTCGATTTGGCTAAAATCGTATTTAAGGTATTGTGGATAACTTCAAACTTTTGCCAAATTTCTTGGCCGCTTAAAAAGTCGATTTCTTCTTCTGGAAAATCCAAAGCCGCTTCAATGTAAACCCTAAGATGAACTAATTTATCATGCAAAGCACGTATTTCTTTAGAAAAAACACCTTGTAAAGATTGCACCGCAGAGCGAGCTGCTTGTAAGGTTTTAGCTTGTATCAAATCGGATATGGCTTCAGCTTGTGCTAAATCCATTTTATTGTTTAAAAAAGCTCTTAAACTAAACTCTCCTGGTGTGGCCAAACGAGCGCCTAGTTGCAGTGTCGTTTTTAATAATTGCGTTAAAACGACCATGCCTCCGTGCCCTTGAAATTCGACGACATCTTCGCCTGTAAAAGAATGAGGGTTAGGAAAATATAAACACAAACCTTTATCTAATACATCGGTTTGATTTTCGTAAAATTCGGTATAGCAGGCAATGCGAGGTTTAAGTTGTTGACCAGTAATATGCTGTGCAATTTTTAAAGATAAGGGACCCGATAAGCGCACGATACCAACCGCCCCCATTCCAGGGGCAGTGGATATCGCTGCAATGGTGTCGTTACCTGTTTGCATTTGCTATTTGTCTTGAAATGTACCATTGCTGAGTCATCGACAATAAATTGTTCACAACCCAGTAAAGTACCAACCCGGAAGGGAAATTCAAAAATAACACCGTAAATAACACCGGCATAAACATCATCATTTTTGCTTGAAGCGGATCAGGTGGTGCTGGACTCATTTTTTGTTGCACGAACATGGAAAGTCCCATTAATAGAGGCAACAAATAATAAGGATCTTTAGCTGACAAATCTTTTAACCAAAACACAAAAGGCGCTTGTCTTAATTCCACACTTTCTAATAAAACATAATACAAAGCAATAAACACAGGAATTTGAACCAAAATGGGTAAGCATCCACCTAAAGGATTAATTTTCTCTTTTCGGTATAACGCCATCATGGCCTGACCAAACTGCTGTTTGTCATCACCCATTTGCTCTTTTAATGCTTGAATTTTGGGCTGCAAACGTCTCATGTTCCCCATCGAGCGATAACTTGATGCGGATAATTTATAAAATGCGAGCTTAATTAACAGTGTCACACCAATAATCGAAAAGCCCCAGTTACCAATAATATGGTTAATTTGTTTCAACAACCAAATTAACACGATAGAAATTGGCCATAAAATACCGTAATCCACCGTTAATTCTAATCCTGGCGCAATCGGTTTTAATTCATCTGCTAATTCTGGTCCTAAATAAAACTGACCTGAAATCGTGGCCGTTTGTTTAGGTTGAACTGACAATTCAGCCATACTGCCCACATAAGCAAATCCGGCTTTTTGATACGCATAATATTGATTGGTTTGATTTTTCTCTGGCACAAATGCACCTAAGAAATAATGCTCAACCATCGCAATCCATCCACCCGGAATGGTTTGAGAAAACGATTCTTTTTCAAGTTTATCAAAAGGTAATTTTTTATAGGGCTTATCTAAAGTATGAACAGCACCACCGCGATAGGTTTGCATTCCCATCATCATACTAGAAGCAGATTTAACGGGTAATTGTCTAAATTGACCATAATACGTTGCATTAAATGCGTGATCGGTGAGGTTTTCTACTTTATAAGCTACATCGATAAGATATTTATTGGGAATAAAGGTAATTTGCTTAGTGATGCGAATATTATCTTTTTCCCAGTGTAAATTAACCACTAGTGGCTGATTATCGACTGATTTATATTCAGATTTTTCAGAAACATATACTGCCCTACTTTCAGGACTATCAGGACCTATTGAGCTAATCATACCTGACTGTGCAATATAATTTCGGATAGCATCAGTTGAAAGTAAAACAAACCCTTTTTGTTTATTTTCAAGATCTTCTGGATAATCTTTTAGCTCAGCATAAACAATATCCCCGCCCAATTTATCTATTTTGATTTTAAATAAATCCGTTTCAACAGAAACCATTCTGTCTGAAGGAATGGTAGCTGCTGATGCTGTCGTTGTGGGTAGAACGGTTTGAGCTGAAGATGTAGATGCCACGGTCGGAATATCCCCCCCAACAGAATGACTACCTGTTGGTGCTATTTCTTGCTGTGGAGAAACAGCGGGCAAGTGCGTTCGAGTATCTTGTACCCATTGGCTATATAAAAATAAACCAATCATGGCTGTCGCTAAGAGTAAAAATAACCGGATTTGCTTATATTCCATTTCACTGTTTCTCTACTATTTTTTGAGTTCATCCACCCCGCCGGGATGCCAGGGATGGCACTTAAGTATTCTTTTGATGCCTAACCATCCACCTTTTATGATCCCTCTTTGAGCAATGGCTTGGTGGCAATACTCTGAACAGGAAGGATAAAAACGGCAGGCAGGTGGCAAAAAAGTTCTAATAAAAACTTGATAACCAGTAATCAAAAGCAATGCAAAATTTTTAAGCACGACAAAGCATTTGCCAGAGGCTATCTACCCAAGGAGAAAGTTCATTCTCTTTTGGCTTTGAATATGAATTGTCTGCAAGGTGAGGCAATTGCTTTACCATCACAACGATATCCCAACCAGCTAGTTGCGCTTGATCTAAACGAAAGCGCTCTCTCACTATTCTTTTGATGCGATTTCGCACCACAGCACTAGAAAAAGACCGCTTACTGATTGCTAAACCAAGACGTGCATTTTCCGACTGATTAGGACAAACATACAAAAACACCCCTCCTCGCTTTAACCTTTGTCCACAATCAAAGACTTGCTTGTAGGCTTGTGGTTTTAGCAAGCGAGCAGTTCTGGGGTATAATGATTTAGCCATTTAGCTTATTTTGTAGTTCCACCAGTAGGTGCAAGACGAGCCCGCCCTTTTCTTCTGCGACTGGCTAATACTGCTCTACCGCCTTTAGTTCTAGAACGTTTTCTAAAACCATGTGTACGAGCCCGAGTGAGTTTGGATTTTCTTTGAAGTGTTCTTTTCATAATTTACTCGAAACTTAACGTTAATTGATCAAGATCTTATTTTAAGGCGGTTAACTATATACTAGTGTCCAAATGAAGTCAAGATGAGATAAAACCTCTTCTTATACATA
>CAYSTH010000011.1:0-24090 GCA_964433995.1 uncultured Francisellaceae bacterium
TAATCTATTTGCCAAATAAACTAAATTAGAATAAACAGAAAATTCACCTTCAAAATCTTCTTCGTGATGTTTTAGCACAGCTGCATTCACTTCTTGAGGCATCTTCCAAGCGTTCATTAACCATGAGCCAATTTGTTCATGATCTACCCCTAATAAATATTTTTCAATCAAACTTGGATGAATGTGAGGATTAAAAGCTATTAATTTATTCAAGGTATAAAACTGTGGAGGAAAAACCACCCCTAAAAGTAAATGTCCAAAGTTACATAATAAGCCCGCAAGATAAGCTAACCCTCTGATAGGTCGTTTATTAGCAGGCATGGTATACACCAACTTCTCAACCAATGCCCCTGTATAAATAGAAGATAACCAATAATTTTTCAAACCCAACGGTCCTTCTTGGGGTACTTTCATCGATTTACCCACAGCAATACCTAATGCTAGGTTCATTACCAAATCAAAACCCAATACTTTTACGATTGCCATTTCGACCGACGTCACTGTACCAGCAAAACCATAGTAAGGAGATTGTGCCCAACTAATTACTTGAGCTGCTAAACTTGGGTCTTTTTCTACAATCGCAGCAAGATGCTTTGCTTCGGCTTTAGGATCGACTCTTAGCTTTAAAATAGCATCTGCCATTGTTGGAATGGCAGGCAATTCAAATGTTTCTTCTAGACGGCCTTTCATTTTTAATGCTGAAAATAAATCAGGCTCTTGACCATCTGGTGTGTTAGGAAGGTTTTTAATACTTTCTAATGAGTCTGTAAACTTAGCGATTGGGTATTTTTGATGAGTGCTAAAAAAGGCCTCTGATTTTAAACAAAGGTACTGTTCCGTGCCTTCTATTTTAAAATAATAGGTTGAAAATTGCTTAAGGCTCTCGTCTATAATGGCTTCTAACTGGTAATAATCAGGCAAAGGATAAGGGGCATTAGCATCTTGAGGAGAAAGGGGCACTAATTCTCGCTGCAATGCACCAACCAACAAAGTATAATCGAGTAAATACTCTGCTGGCAGTAATGCCATGACCATACCTCGATTATCCTGCAATACTTTTGCCGCAATTTCGATACAGGCTTCTTGTTTAAGAAAAGACTCTAATGCGCTGACAGAAATGAGTGTATAGGGCATATTCACTTCTTTGAGGTAGTCCATCACCGGCGTAAAATGAGCTAATTCTTTTAGTGTATTTTCTTGATGTTCTGCATCACTGCTTGTGGTGACATCTGTATTTTTTTTTGTACGCCCAAACAACATACTTAACCTCTAGTTGGTCTTGCCCCTAACAGTAAGCTTATCGTACTGGAAACTCATAACTTTAAATTGAAAATCTAGTTATCTACATAATAGGTGTATGTACTTTATTAGGGATATTTTTATTTGCGACTTTACTGATTGGCTTTTTCCCCTATAATCGCGTTCAGTATGCAAAGAAACAGTGTGATGCCTCCTATTACAATAACTACTGACTCAACTCCGCCAGTGAGTGCTTTGCCGACTGCGAACAATACTTCGGGATGGCTGATTTGGGGATTATCTGCTTATTTCTTTTTTTTGCATTATTTTTTAAGAGTCGCGCCAGCAAGCTTATTACCCGATTTAGTTATAGATCTGCAAATTCATCATGCAACCTTTTTAGGTGTCATGGGTGCTTGGTTTTACTACCCCTATATCCTGATGCAACTTCCTGCAGGATATTTAATAGACAAATATAGCGTTAAATTTATTTTAGTATTAGCCATTATTCTGTCAGGTTTCAGCATACTGTTGTTTGCCAATGCAACTTGTCTCGAAACTGTTAATTTATCAAGATTTTTATTAGGAATCGGTACTGCCTCTGCCTTTATCTGCACAATTAAACTTGCTACCGTTTGGTTTCATCGAAAATACTTACCTTTTTTTGTTGGTTTAACACAGACAATTGGCATGCTAGGTGCTTTTGCTGGTTTAACTACCCTACCTGTATGGGTAGATTTCATCGGTTGGCGTAAAACCATGCTGGGTGCAGGCTTATCTTGCTTTGTTTTGGCGGCACTCATTCTCTTTTTTATTAAAAACAATCCAGCATCACATCATCCAATCAAAATATACAAACCCAAAGGCAATATTTTTCTTGTGTTGAATCATCCTTTAACTTGGCTCAATGCTATGTATGCAGGACTTTTATTTGCACCTGTGCTCATTATTGGCGAGTTTTGGGGAGTTGGGTGTTTTCAAATTTTGCATAAGCTATCTGATCTTCAAGCGGCGCTGGTTAGCGGTTTTTTATTTATGGGTTGGGCTATTGGTAGCCCCATAGCCGCATTTATCGCTAACCGCTTGGGCCGAAAAAAAATGATGATTGCCTCTTCGTTAATGGGTACTATTTTGCTGCCTTTGTTGGTTTATTATGCGCCTTTACCTTTTTATTTATTACTCGCTATCAGTTTTTTATATGGATTTACCAACACCGGACTCATTGCCAGTTACTCTATCTCAAGCGAACTTTTTTCTAAAAATCAAATTGGCGTCTCTATTGCAATTGCAAACATGTTAGCCCTATTAATAGGCACTATGTTACTGCCTGTTATCAGTGGGCTTATCGATTATGGCGTGCACCAACGTAAGGTGCTTTCTATCGATATTTTACCGACCTCTCATTGGGAAAGCATTGATTTTAAATTTGCTATGGCCATTTTACCTGTCTGTTTATTGTTAAGCCTTGTTTGTGCATTATTGAGTAGAGAAACTTTACGTGAAAAACGCTAACATCAAATTGGTTTTTATTGCATCCCTTGGCACATTACTAGAATGGGCCGAGTATACTTTTTATGGCTATCTTGCCATGAAATTGGCTACTTTATTTTTTCCTGCTGATAATCATTTTATCAGCTTAATTAAAACATTTGGTATTTTCGCCAGTGGGTATCTCATGAGACCGATTGGTGCTTATCTGTTTGGTAAAATTGGCGATTTACATAGTCGCTCTAAGGCTTTATTTTGGTCTATGATGCTCATGGGTGGCTGCGGTTTAGGGATTGGCTTGCTCCCTACTTACCACTCTATTGGTATATGGGCACCTGTTTTACTTTTGTTTTTTAGATTATTACAAGGCATTTCTGTCGGCGGTGAATACAACGGCGCCGGTATTTTCTTAACAGAACAATTTGGCACAAAACATCGTTGTTTATCTGGTTCATTTACCTGCATGGCAGCTGCTTTTGGCATGGTATTAGGTGGTTTGGCGGCTTTCTGTGTGATGCAACCGAACATGCCTGAATGGGCTTGGCGTGTTCCTTTTTTGTTGGGTTCACTCAGTTGTTTTGTGGGACTATGGCTCAGACGAAATTTTTTAAGTAAGATGTCGCCGACGCTTGCTTCGTTTACCCCTTCGATTCAGTTATTACCCTTTTTAAAACAATATAGGGGTAACTTACTTGTGGCTTTTTGCCTTGCGGCTATCACGGGTGTGTTTGTTTATATCAATAATATCTATTTTGTTGTATTCCTAACAAAGAAAGTTGGTTTGTTAATGCACGAAGCCACATTGGTTGCTATTTTAGGTGAAACGCTTGTCGCTCTGCTCATTCCTTTATTTGCCTGGTATGCTGATAAAACCAACCCCACTAAGCTATATCTTTGGGCATTATTTTTAGCAATGGTCTTCACGCCCTTTATTTTTTGGTTTGCACAATGGGGCGATATTAAATCTCTATTAGTAAGCCAAGTCATTTTTGCAGTATTAAATGCCATGCTTTCTGCCCCATTGGTTTATATTTTGGTGCATTTGTTTCCTGCGGGTGTTCGCTACCGCAGTATTTCTATTTCCTACAGCATTGGCGCTGCTATTTTTGCAGGCACAGCGCCTATGGTTGCCCAATATATTCAAACCCAATACGATTGGGTGTGGCACGGCATGATTTACTCCCCTAGTTTATATGTTTGTTTTTTTGCCTTCATCACATGGTTTGTGGTTAGATATAACGCATCTAAAATCCACCATTTCCAACATCCAGGACAATAAATATGTTAAACACCGAATTAGTCTTGTTCATTTTATATTGGGGAAGCGTTTGCGCTATTATTGCTGGCGGATTTTGGTTTGCTGGCAAAATTACTAGCTCTCTTATTCTCAAATTGGGCAAAAAACAAGGTGAGCATAATCTAGAAATTTACCAATTCTTAGCTAACTCAAGTAAAATTGCTATTTACGCCATTGGCGCCATCACCCTATTAGGCACCATGGGGATAGAAGTTGGTCCACTCGTCGCAGGCTTAGGACTATCTGGCTTTGCACTCAGTTTTGCACTCAAAGATGCTTTAGCTAATTTACTTGCTGGTATTATGGTTTTTATTTACAAACCTTTTAGATTAGGTGATGTGATCACCATTGGTACGGATAAAGGCAGCGTCAAAAGAATTAACTTACGTTACACTCATCTCGAAACAGACGAAAACGAAATTTTAATCCCTAATGCAAGTTTATTGACGCACAATATTATTATTAAGAAAAAATAACCCGAAAGTTCACTAGAAATTTTATATAGAGTAGTGAAATTTCCTATCGGACATCCCCCCACTCTTTTTTCACCCCCTTTGATAGGGGATCGACCAAGCCTAGCGAGGACGAGGGGATGTTGGGTGATGATTAAAAAAGGAGATGATAATGAAACCCTATTTTGTGCATATTAAAATCATTGGGCTGTTTTTCGGGTTAATTTGCTTAAGCGCGAATGCACAAGCACACTTATCTCTAGAACAAACGCTTAATCATAAAATCGATGATTTATTTCCGACTGCACATGTAGGCTTAGTGATTCAAGACTTAGATAGCCATAAAATAATTTATGCGACTCAAGCCAATAAGCATTTCACGCCGGCAAGCACCTTGAAGCTCTTCACTGCTTATGCCGCATTAGATTATTTGGGGGCTGATTATCGTTACCAAACCACACTGGCTTTTGACCCTAAAAAAATAAATTCAACTGGTGTCTTAAACTCAGATATTACGCTCTCTTTCAGTGGCGATCCTAGCTTTACAGATGCTTCATTAGTCACCTTGTTGTCGGCCTTAAAAAATAAAGGCGTAACTAAAATCAATGGTAAATTTATTATCGAAAGCAAGGCTTTTACCTCATCTTATACCAGCCCTGGTGCAACGTGGGACACTTGGTCTTACTATCCGCCCGTTTCTAGCATTATTATTAATGAGAACGTGGCTTTAGTTAAAATTAGGTCAGGTAAAAAAATAAATACTCCCAGTACTGCGCAGTTAAGCCTTTATCCTGGCTCGGCTGATTTGCCGCCTATTAAACTCACTCATGCCATTGTGACTGTCTCTCCAGAACAAGCTGAACAAAGTTGCTCATTAGATGTGACAGTGAACAAAGATAATGCCATTCATTTATCGGGTTGCTGGCCAATGCAAGCTTCTGATTCTGTTTTATGGGTAAGCTTAATTTCTCCAGAAAAAATCTTATCCAAAAAAATCGTGACTGCACTTGATAAAATGTCTATTGCTTATGCACATCCTAAAATAGAATTTAATCCTGAGATTAAGTCTAAACACACATCCGATTTAGACTATGTCACAACAGTTTCTTCTGCCCCCTTGGCTGAACTTATCAACACAACCTTGAAAGATTCCAATAATTTGTATGCTGATAGTTTACATAAAAAGTTGGGTGAAACTTATTTTGGCATAGGCTCTTATGCTTATGGTGTGCAAGCACAACAAGCTGTGTTAACAAAATTAGATATTTCCTTCAATCTGAATCAAATATTTGATGGTTCGGGTGTTTCTCGATATAACCTGCTCTCACCTAATCAACTAGTGAGTTTATTAACACGGTTATATCAAGATAAAAATAATTATGATGTGATGCTAAATGCTATGCCTGTCTCAGGGGCATCGGGTACGCTCAAAAACCGTTTTAAAGCCGAGCATACCTTAATTGCTAAAAACAAAATTTTTGCTAAAACAGGTTCTTTAAAAAATATCAGTTCCCTTGCAGGATATTTACATACCGATTCGAACAAAAAATATGCTTTTGCCTTAATGATTCAGGGTGAGCAATTAAAAATGAAGAAAATCAAAGCCAAAGAAGATGAATTGTTGGCGGAAATAGTGAGGTTATTGTAGGAATCTTAAATCCCCTCGTCCGGCTTCGCTGAAGCTACGCCGGAGGGGGGGATTTAACTAAAAAATCCAGTGATTTTATTTTTTACAATAAAACTGATCTGTCTTTTTTCTTAGGAGCTGCTTTTTCTTCGATATCTACTTTCATGCTATCTGGTTGATAATTAGATGGTGTTGATGATGAAAAAATCATTGCGGGTAATTTGCCTCTCTCTGCAATAATGTCTAATATTGTCTGTTGAGCGTGTAGCATAACAGGCATACCCCATTTTGAATTTGACATTAAACTTAAAATTTGTTGTTTTAGTTCGAAAGGAAGTGGTGCACCACATAAAAAATATAATACTTTTTCTTGTAAATTTTTCATGTTTTTTTGCATATAGGGCTTAATGATTGCAGTACATTGATCATTAAGATTTGAAGCTTGTATTTGTTCAAAAGTCATATTATCTAACAATTGATGACAGAAATTTAAATATTTAGTATTGTCTCTTGATTTTGAGGCACATAACATGAATGGACTTTCATCGTGAAAATTTCTTAACGCAATATTTGCACCATTGTCTACCAATAATTTAGCTATATTTAAATGTCCTTTTTTTATCGACCAAATAAGTGCCGTATGACCACAGTGAACTTCTTGATTATCGATAGGGAAACCAATTTCCAAAAGCATTTGTGCTTTCTTAACCAAACCTTTTCTTGCAGCCACTCTTAGATCATCTTCAGGTAATTGAATAAAACTTGGTTTTGCACCATTTTGTTTTAATAAAGAAATGAGCTTTATATCTTCATTATCAAAAGCTGTCTTCAAAGCTGAATCTAAATCTAGAGAACAAGAATTTTGTAAAGATAATTTAAAAATCGTGATGGTAGCTGGATGCGCCTCATCCATTGTTAATAAATTATTTAACATAGCTGCATCAAAAAATGCTCCATTCTCTAAGAGAATTTTCGCAATTTCGGTTTTTCCAAAACATATAGCAAGTTCAAGTGCCGTAAAACCCTGCTCGTCTTCTAAAGAATGATCAGCACCCTCTTCTAATAAAATAGTTGTAATGACTCTATGCCCATTACTGGCTGCTATCATTAATGCGGTTCTGCCATTATCATCTACACTATCAACTGGTATACCTTTAGCTAAAGCCGCTGTAACACCTGGAATATCTCGACCTTTAACAGCATGTATTAATTCTTGATTTATTGAATTAGTTGAAATAGTTTGAGCAGGTGCTGATATAAAAAGATTATATACACCTGAAACTAATGATAATAATGAATCCATTTGACTCTCCTACAGCATAGTCATGAAATTAATTGACCGAATATATCATGCCTACTTTAAATATTGCAGCATTATTCGATGACTGGTTCAGATGTAGCGATAAAATATAAGGAAAGAGTTAACTGATTCTATTGGCTGATTTTTCAGAATGCGACAATTTTTCTTCGCGAATAAGTCCTTCATTTTCTTCAATACAGGATGATAGGCGCATATGAGAAAATTGAAAAGTCAGTGAAGAACAAGCTGCATCTAGGGTATGGCTAGGTGGCGGTGTTCTTTTTTCGATAGTCTGATAGATGATATCTTTTATGAACGATATATCTCGTTTTAACCGATAGTGGTACCATTCAGGATAGCAATTTGATAATATTAAAAAAATAGCATCTGCTGGCAAATCTAAAAATGATTTTTGTCTTTCTTGAAGAGGTGCTAATGTTCCTAGCATAGCAACGATATCTTTTTGATAAGATAACACTTGTTTATGATATAGCTCAAAGTAACTCGACTTTTTAGCTTGATTATTATTGTCTTTTACTTCTTGTAATGAAATAGGATTAATTAACCCAAATGTCATTTTACTTAATCCTACGCTCATGGCCTTAAAAAAACCATCTGAACGCGATCTGCGTTTCTTTTTAGGTGCTTCTTCTACCACTAATTGATTAGCGCTTTCTTGTTGTTTTATGAGATGATATTCATCTGATGACATCAAACTCAATAATCTAAAGACTACTTCATAATCAGTCGGTTTTAGCACTGCTATTTTTAATGCTGTTTCTCCATGATGATTTTTTAGATAAATATTCGCACCTGCTTGAATGACCATATCTAGTGCTTCTATGCGCTTAGAACTCAACGTCTCCATTAGGGGCGTTGTACCATTATTATTGCACCCATTTATATCCGCTCCATGTTGAATAAGAAGAGATAAAATACGGATATATCCTCTATAGGCTGCAGCAAATATAGGCGTATTGCCATTTTTATTTGGAATGTTGGTTTGGGCTCCCGCGCTTAATAATGCGACAACAACCTCTTCATGATTGTTTAATACTGCCAACATTAACGCACTGCCGTTTCCTTCATTTTTTTGGTTAACATCGACACCCTTTGATATTAAATATTTTACTATTTCAAGATAGCCTCCATTAGAGGCCAACATCAATGGTGTCAGGTTTGTGCTATTCACTGTTTTTAGATCTGCACCTGAAGCATGGGCTTGTTTTACTTTTTCAAAGTCGCCATGTTTACAAGCCCATAATAATGTTTCATTATGATTTGCACTAGAATCCATTTTTTTATTATTTTCCCGGTTTGCTTTTCTGGGTTAAATCTGTGGTGTCTTTTTCACCTTTTTCTGTTTTTTGATATTTTCTATTCTCATTTTGCAAGTCATCATCTTGTTCTGCTTTTCTTTTTTTGCCCTGTGATTGTGAAGGTAAAAAAGTTTTTTGTATTTTTGGCTGTTCGCTTTCTAGTATTTCGGTTGCTTTTCTTTTTTGACCTTTATCTTCTAAAGGTAGAAAAGTCATGGTTTTTTTATGATTTAAAATATAACCAATGTCTTCTATCAAACGAAAACCGTAAGGATATCCATCAAAAAGTCCAGATTCATGGAATATTTTCGCCATGACTTCTATCGGTAAGGTTAAAAATAAACCTTTTACAGAAGAATCAGGCTCTTCAAAAATGTTCAAAATCTCTAACATTTTTTCTTGGTTTTGAATAATGAAATCTTTGCAGGGTTGCACAACAAGGTCAAATCGATTGGTTGCTTGCATGTCGATAATATGTTGCATCGGCATAGCACATAATAAATTAAAAGCGGCACTTTTGTCTTCACATCGATATGCACACATAAATGCTGTGCTGCCATAAACATTTTGACAATCTAATTTTGCACCAACATAAATAAGGTAATTCACCACATCAGTATGACCATCTATGCCTGCATAAATTAAGGCTGTATTTTGGTTTTGCGCTGTGGTTATGTTTAAATTAGCGCCATTCATGCACAAAAATTCTACGGCTGCTAACTGGCCTTTACTTGCGGCTGACATCAATGCCGTAATACAACGCGCAAAACCATTAATTTGAGCACCTGCATTCAACCATTCCATCATATCAGGGATATTTCCCTCGCCAGCTGCATCAATAAGCTTACGATTAAGCCCTTCCTGGTATTCAAGGTTAATATTTGAATCCATGTGACCACCTATTCTATTTGTACATCTCTAATAAAATTAGCCATTATACTCACAAAACGGGTGGAACTAAACTAATACATAGGTCACTATTAGACCAATGGTCTTTCCTATCCGACATCTCGAAGACTGGTCACCAATTTATCGTGAATGCCCTCAAAACCACCATTACTCATAATTAAAATATGCTCATGAGGTCTTACTGATTGATTTAATTCTTGCACCAGTAAAGCCGTATCTGTGAATATTTTAGCGGTAGCAGAAGATTGTTGATGGATGTTTTGCACCACATTTTCTACCGGCCATTTGATATCGGGCGTTTTATAAATACTCACCGTATCTGCTGCCGCAAAGCTGGCTGCTAAGGTTTCTTGGTGAGTGCCCATTTTCATGGTGTTTGAACGCAAATCCATGCAGACATGAATTTTTTGGTTCCCTACTTTTGCTCTTAAACCCTCTAGTGTCAGCTTAATAGCCGTAGGATGATGTGCAAAATCATCGTAAATTTTAATGTCATTGATATCGGCTTTTAGTTCTAATCTTCTTTTTACTGATTTAAATTGAGTGAGTGCTTCCAATGTCACATTAGGTGGCACACCCACATCATGTGCCGCAGCAAGACAAGCAACTGCATTGAGCACATTATGTTTACCCAGTAATTCCCATTGTGTTTGCCCGACTAATTTACCTTGATGATAAACTTCAAAATGCGAACCATCTGCTGCGAGCATGTTTACTTTCCAATCTGCGCCCGATGTTAACTCACCAAAGGTAGCTTGTTGGCTCCATAGCCCTTTTTGCAGCAATTGTTTGACTTGATTATCGTCAGAAGGATAAACAATTTTACCTTGGCTCGGCACGGTTCGCACCAAATGATGAAATTGCTTTAAAATAGCCTCAAGATTATCGAAAATATCAGCATGATCGAATTCAATATTATTAACAATTAAGGTTTTAGGGTGATAATGCACAAACTTTGAGCGCTTATCAAAAAAAGCACTGTCATATTCATCGGCTTCGACAACAAAAAAATCACTCTCCCCTAAACGCGCGGATATGCCAAAATTTTCGGGCACGCCGCCTATTAAATATCCTGGTTTATAACCTGCATATTCTAAAACCCAAGCTAACATACTCGATGTCGTCGTTTTACCATGTGTCCCAGATACCGCCAATACCCAGCGTTTTTGTAAAACTTGTTCTAATAGCCATTGAGGCCCTGAAACATAAGGCAACTGTTCATTTAGTATGTATTCGACAGCAGGATTGCCTCTAGACATGGCATTACCAATAATAATGCTGTCAGGCTGTATCGATTTAATCACATCAGGGGAATACCCTTCGTAGAGGGTAATACCCATTTTTTCGAGCTGTGTGCTCATGGGAGGATAAATATGTTGATCAGAACCCGTCACTTCCCAGCCTAGTTCACGCGCCAACAACGCCAACCCACCCATAAAGGTGCCGCCAATACCTAATATATGTACTTTTCCCTTAGTCATAAAAGCTCCTGAAATGGGTTACCAAAAATCAACGTGCTAAATAAACCAGATACTAAAATATACCCGATGCCTATCCAAACACCTTTTAAAAGCGTTACTTCTAAGCCATATCTAAAAATATGTCCCATAAAAATAATCATCCATGCAATGGTGACATAAACTAACAAGCTAAACATCACTGCAAGTCCTAAGTTTGAAGAGAAGTCAAAACCAAATGTGCTGCTAAAAAATGATGGGATAAGTGAGATCACGAAATTAACCACTTCAATCACCAAGGTACCCATCACAATGGCTAAGTATAATTTAAAAAACCTATCTACTTTTTTAGCCCACTGTAAAATGAGATATAAACACACCGCCAAAAAGAAAAGATTGACCATTTTCATTAACAAAGCTGTGGTTGGCGTGAATATCTGTTTTAATTCTGGTACAGGTAAAAAAGTGACGACCACATACGCCAGTAAAAAATTTAACCCTAATCCCATCAACAAATAAGTACGATGATAAGGTAATGCCTCTGGACTAATTTTTAAAATAGTTAATTGCCATACTTTTTTTATAAAATCCAACTTCCACCCCTTCTCATGACTCAAAATAACCCTGCTTTTTGATTTGCTTAAGGTCACATATCGATTAAACTATAGCAAGATTTAATTTTATTGGTTTTAACACTAACTTACCACGAATAAATAGGTTTTTCCATGACAAAACAAGCCAAAAATATTTTTTATGCCCAATCTGGTGGCGTGACTGCTGTTATTAATGCTTCTGCTTGTGGCGTAATTGAAACAGCCAGAAAACACCCAGAGCAATTTGGTAAAATTTATGTGGGTAAAAATGGTATTTTAGGTGCACTGCACGAAGAGTTAATTGACACGAGCCTAGAAACCCCTGAAGCCATTCGCGCATTGTATCACACGCCTGGTGGTGCATTTGGCTCATGCCGTTACAAACTGAAAAGCATCGAACAAAATCGCGCTGAGTATGAACGTCTTATCGATATTTTTAAGGCACATGACATTGGTACTTTTTTCTACAATGGTGGTGGCGATTCACAAGACACTGCCAACAAAGTTGCTGAATTTAGCAAATCAATGGGATTAGATGTTCGCTGTATTGGTATTCCTAAAACAGTTGATAATGATTTGCCTTTTACTGATAACTGTCCTGGTTTTGGCTCTGTGGCTAAATATATTGCTGTTTCTACTCGTGAAGCCAGCTTAGACGTGGCTTCGATGGCTGAAACATCAACTAAAGTATTTATTTTAGAAGTGATGGGACGCCATGCAGGTTGGATAGCCGCAGCAGGCGCACTGGCGCAAGATACTGCCAAAAATATGCATGCACCTCATATTATTTTGTTCCCTGAAATCGCTTTTGATAAAACTGCGTTTCTAGCTAAAGTAGATGCTACTGTAAAACAACACGGTTATTGTGTGGTGGTGGCTTCTGAAGGTGTCAAAGATTTAGAAGGCAAATTCTTAGCTGAAACCGGCACTAAAGATGCCTTTGGTCACGCACAACTTGGTGGCGTTGCGCCCTACTTAGCCACTTTGGTGCAATCTGAACTCAAATTAAAATACCACTGGGCCGTTGCAGATTATTTACAACGTGCTGCAAGACACTTGTCTTCTAAAGTCGACGTAGAACAAGCCTATGCGTTAGGAAAAGCCGCTGTTGAGTTTGCCTTAGAAGGCAAAACAGCCATCATGCCTATCGTGGTACGTGAATCTACGACCCCTTACAAATGGTCAATCGGTGAAGTGGCTTTAAATAAAGTCGCCAACGTAGAACACAAGCTACCTAGAAACTTTATCGATGATGAAGGTTTTGGTATCACAGAAGCGTGTAGAGCCTATTTATTGCCTTTGATTCAAGGTGAAGCTTATCCTCCTTATGAGAATGGCATGCCTGATTATGTGGTGTTAAAAAACCAAGTAATCAGCAAAAAACTACCTGCTTTTGAAGAAAAAAAAATAAATATAAAATAAATAAAGGGTATTATTTATGGATATGAATACCGCTTTTGATGCTTTTAAAATCATTAAAGCTTCTGAAAAATCAAGCTTATTTGAAACAGCGAGCATTAAAACGGTATTCGAGTTGATCCAAAAACACTCATCGGGTCAAGGCACTCGCGTCGTGGCTATTGATTTGGATAATACCGTTATTCTTCCTGAACAAACCTTGGGCAGCGATCAATGGTTTGGCTATCGTTTACCTCTTGAAAAAGAAGCTGTTGGTGATCCGGTCGTTGCCAAAACGAAAATGGTAGAGCTGTTTTATGAAATTCAACATAAAACCAAAGTCTCTATCGTTGAACCTGAAGTCATTGATATCATCAAAAAACTTCAAGATGCCGGTTATCTTGTGATTGGCCTCACTGCAAGGGGCAAAAAAATAGCCGACTTAACTCATCAACAATTATTATCTGTCGGCATTAATTTAAACATCGGTATGTTTGCTGATGTTGAAAAGCCATGCGTCAATAACCCTGAAAAAGGCGTCTTTAAATATAAGATATTGTTTGTTGATGGTGCTGATAAAGGCGTTGCTTTCAAAGGCCTACTACACTCTCTCGGTATTCATCCTGACGAAGCATTTTTTATCGATGATCATCTTCGTCATGTGTTGTCTGTTGAAGCACAGGCTGAGGCAAAATATTTTGGTTTTCATTATACTTATGTGCAAGAAGAAAAAGGTCTACAGGTTGATCCGCATATTGCAGATGTGCAGCTTAAATATTTAAATGCTATCTTGCCTGACAAGGTCGCTAAAGCGGTTCATGAACATCATGAAACAGAATTATCGAATACCCATCTTAAAATACATTTTAAGCAAAAAGAAGAGCAGTACAAGCCTTATGCTTATTTTTGGGGGAATCATCAAAAAGATCATCTCGCCATTCAAAACTTTTTTAATGAAATCGAATGCAAGCCTAAAGTAAAACATGCATTTTTTAGTTTTAAACCAGATAACCCTGTGATGGCTTATCGGTTTAAAGTGCCTTTAGAAAAAGCCGCACCGCTTGTGACTTTCTTATATAAACATCAAGTTTTAAAACAACTTGATTTAGAACAAGTGAAAACACAATTAACAGAAGTTTCTCAAAAAATAAATCCTCATTTATCTAAATTAAGTGTGAAGTAATAATCATGGATACAAATACTCATAAACCTTACTCTTTAGCACAATTATCGGCAACTAAAAATACTTTTGAGTTTGAAGAAAGCAGTGCAGATAATTTATTTCAGCATATAAAACGCGAACCAAAGCATGGCCCAAGGGTTGTGGCGTTTGACTTAGATCGCCTTTTTATAAATAACATGATGAACATCGAGACATCAGAACTTATCAAAAAATTACAAGCGGAT
Organism: uncultured Francisellaceae bacterium; assembly: GCA_964433995.1. Taxonomy (GTDB): domain Bacteria; phylum Pseudomonadota; class Gammaproteobacteria; order Berkiellales; family Berkiellaceae; genus CADEEZ01. Next base: position 14,487 of record CAYSTH010000011.1, read on the forward strand.
AGATGCTTGGTTATTGGCCTCACGAAACAAACAAAACAATCCTTTGAAACTATGATGAATAAGCTTTTGGAATGGGGTGTAAACTTAAATCAAGGATTTTTTAAAGACGTACAAAAAAAGTATCGAAGCGATTCTATTGTTCACTTATTTGAGGATGGTTTTTTCTTTGTGAATGGCGAATCAGCCAATAAAAAAAAGACTCTGAAGAATACCCTAATAAAGAATTTTCAACTTAATCCTGATGATGTTTACTTTGTCGATCGTAGGTGTTCGCATAAAAAAGCAACCATGACCTTTGTCTATGAACAAAAAAAGTTGAATGCCAAGGAATCATCTAAAATTAAGCCTTCTCATGATTTAAGCGCACCGCCAATAAGCAATACCAAGCTTTTTCTTTCATAAGTTTTGGATGACTAACCTAGTCTTTTGATTTTAATATAGGGATTATCTTATTTGGCAAGGATGCGCCACCCTAATGAAAAAAATTCCCTATATTCTCCTCTCTTTGCTTTTGCTACAAAACATTGCCCTAGCAGACCAAAAGCCCAAAATTGGATTAGTGCTCAGTGGTGGTGGTGGAAGGGGTGGAGCCCATATCGGTGTATTAGAAACCCTAGATGAAATGAATATCCCTGTAGATATCGTTGTAGGGACCAGCATGGGAGCCGTTGTCGGTGCATTATATGCCTCTGGTTATTCAGGCACAGAAATCAAGAACAAGCTAACCAGCTTAAACTGGGATCATATTCTTCGTAATATTCCAAACAGAGATGATTTATATTTTCGACGTAAGCGCGATGATGATATTTTTCTATATAAAGGCATTATGGGTTACCATGCCGGAAGTATTCTATTTCCAACAGGGATTGTCCAAGGACAAGAGCTTTATCAAAATTTTAAATTGCTCACCCTCTCGAATAAACCCTCAACAGATTTTAACCACCTACCTATACCCTATGCTGCCATCGCATCTGACATTGTTACCGGTGAAAAAGTTATTTTAAGAGACGGTGATTTAGCTTCTGCGATGTTAGCCAGTATGTCTGTCCCTGGTGTTTTTGCGCCTGTTAAGATAAACGGCCAATTGCTGATAGATGGTGGTGTCACCAGCAATCTGCCTATAGAAGTCGCTAAAAACATGGGCGCAGATATTATTATTGCTGTTGATGTGGGCACTCCTATGTCTACATTAGAGCAAATCAAAAATGTTCAAGGTGTGGTAAACCAATTAACCAATATCTACACTAATACCAATGTTAAACAGAGTCTTACTCATATTGGAAAAAACGGCATTTTAATTAGGCCTATTTTTATCAATATCGAAACAGCAGAGTTTGATAAAATTGAGCAAGCTTATCAGGCTGGCAAACAAGCCGCTTCTGACGTAAAAGATAAACTTGAACCCTTGGTTAATACACACAGAACATTAGTTCACAAACATCACCCACTGACGATGCTTATAAACAAAATCACTGTAAACAACGCGACTCGTTTAGACACAAAAACGTTTTATGAATATCTGCCTATTACACCCGGAGAGCATACTATTACAGAAGTAGATCATTATCTTAACAAAATCTACGGCTTTGATTTGTTTGAAAGTCTTTATTATACAAATGATAAAGACAATTTAACGATTACTCCCGTCGAAAAAAGTTGGGGACCGACTTATCTTCAAGGTAGTTTTCTTTTGAGAACCGACTTTGCAGGAGCCAGTGATTTTACTATTTTGGCCGGGATCACTCGCACGTTGTTGAACAGCTTAAATGGTGAATTTAGAGCTTATGCGTCTATAGGTGAAATCACAGGTCTTTTTACAGAAATATATCAACCGCTGACTCATGATTTAAAATGGTATATTAATCCTCAATTACAGTATCAGCGCAAACCATTTAAAATTTATCAAAACAATGATGCCACCTCTGAATATCTGCTCACGACATCGGAAGCCGGTATTGCTTTTGGGCGGAATTTAGGTGAATGGGGAAAAATAGAAATAGGTGGTGCCGCCAGCCTTATCGATAATCGTGTTCTGACAGGCAACGACGAATTGCTTCCTGAAGCAAATTACCACGATACTCAATCATATGCCTTATTTCAGGTCGATACTTTAGACAACAGTTACTTCCCCCACAAAGGTATCAGAACAAAAATCCAATATAATGCTCATAGCAGCAGTTTTGATCAGGGAGAAGTCAATGTTGGTGTTGCTTGTTCTAAAAACAAACACACACTTTTAATGTCAGCTGATACAGGCACCACTTTTACGGGTGATCCGATTATCAATTATCGGTTTAAATTAGGTGGGTTATTTCGTTTATCTGGTTTAGCCGAAGGTCAATTGACTGGTTCACATTATGGCTTAGTTCGAGGTTTATATTATTATAGACTTGCCCAAAACAGACTTATCCCCAATTATCCCTTCCCTCTATATGTAGGTGCCTCTCTTGAAGCAGGAAACGTTTGGGAAGACCAAAAATCAATCTTTAAACATTCTTTTAGAGAAGCTGGCAGCCTATTCATTGGAATGGATACTATTTTAGGACCTCTTTATTTTGGCTACGGTATATCAGAAGGTGGAAAAAGAGCCGCTTATTTATTCATTGGACAAGCATTCTAACCGGAAAAAGCTATTTTAAAATAAAAGACATGAGAGATATGACGCTTAAACATAATATTAACCCCCAAGTAAGTAGAATACCGACGATTCTACCTCTTGAAAGCCCACTATGTTGCGTAATACCATAAGCGTGATATCCTCTAGCAAATAATAATGCCATGCCAAATACATGAATCAATATAATATGATGTTTAGGAAATAAAACACTCGACTGCATTTCAGCAAAATAAAGCAGCAATAAAGCAAAAGGCGTGTATTCACTAAAATTACCATGCACTCTAATTGCTTTTGTTAATTTTCTTTCTCCGCCATCACCCAAACCTACTTTTAATTCTTTACGCAAACTGGCCACACGATAACTCAAAAAGACATAAAAAATACCCAGTAAACTGGCATACAAAGAAGTAATCATTCACTATTCTCCAGTTTATTATTTAAATAAAAAACTTTAGGTAAGGCATAATCGAGATTCACCCATTTTAAAGCTAACATGCTTAACATAATATAAATGCAGCTTATCGATAGAATAGTTTGCATGGTTAGACCGTTGTCGAGCAAATAACCAAATAATCCTGGTGAAACACCCGCACAAATAATACAAATAAAAACAACCATACCTCTAATTTCACCTAAGTGTTTTACACCATATAGCTCAGCCCAAATCGTATTTAAAATCACTCTATTGCCCCCCACTGCCATACCAGCACAGAGCATATAAAAACTAATTGATAAAATAGGATGCGAAACGAAACTCAAAGAAAATATCCCTAGTCCGAGCAATGGCAGAACATAAGGCATCATACTAAAACACCCTTTTTCATCTACTTTTTTACCAAAATACAAACTACCAAATAAATTTGATATGGCAAAAATAGCAAAACAACTTGCCAATAGGCTTAAATCCCAATTTTTTTCGGTCACCAGAGGGATATGAGAAAAAAATGTGCCTGTTAAAATTAAAGTGGGTGATAATAATGCCGGCATCAATAAATAAAACCTAGGATCTTTAAGCATTTGAGAGCGTGTCCAAGGGATATCATAATACCTTAATTCCATGGCATCTAGGTTTTCTATCTCTGCTGGATAGTCTATTTTTTTTTCTTTTTTTTCTTCAAATTTTAGCTTTTTCGATAAATAAAACAAAAAAGGAAAAATAAAAAAAAGTAAAATACAAGCTAAAGTTTTCCATACTTGTTGCCAACCAAAATAGCTTAATAATGTCACTATCACAACTGGCAATATGGCTTCTCCTAAACTAAACCCTACTGAGATAATGCCGATTGCTTTACCACGATGATAAGGAAAAATTCTTGCCATGGTTGTCATGGCAATATGTCCCAACATCGCATGTGAACAGAATCGAAGAAGAAATAAAGCAATAAAAAAAGTAATTAAATGATCAACTTGACTAATAAAGAGCATAGATAAAATCAAAACAGCTAAAACAGATAACGTAAAATAATTCACTTGATACCTGTCAATTTTTGCTCCCATCCACAAAAGAAAAAAACCACTCATCCATGTTGTCATGGAATAAACCCAACCTAACTCCCCATGCGTGAGATCTAAATGAGTGCGAAAATCTCCGCCAAATAAACTAATGAAAAACATCTGTCCTAAACATGAACAAAAAGTAAGGATCAATCCAAAAATAAGATATTGGTAATATTTTTTAATAAATAAATGATAGTATTTCATGAATATACTTATTTTTCCCTAACTACTCTTGTTGTTTCGGCCTTAGTTGGAAAAAATTTGAAATAAAAATAAGAGGATCTACACCAACAAGAATCAATTGAAAGTATCAACAGTTTGCTTTAAAGTGGGAGTCTTTGGGGTGTTTTTATCTCATGCTGCTAGAACTGTTTGAAAAAAGTTACCGAATTTATAAACCCTATTTTGGTTTAACTGGTAATGGTCGCTATCATACTATTTTGTCTCTGTTGATTTTAGCAGGTAACATCAGCCTCGCTTTTTTCATGTCACTAATAAATGCCGCGTTCGATACCTTAATGGCATCTATTGTGCCTGGTGTTTCTTACCGTGACTTTTTTTCATCGACAGGTTATTTTTTACTAGCGGTATTAGCTTATGCTGGTGTCGTTTCAATTAATAATTGGTTGGCCAACAAACTTAGCACTTCAGTTGCCCATGATTATAACGAGCACATTAGGGTGCGATGGAAAAAAGCCTATGTTGCCATACCTTCTACGGCTCAATATGAAGATATTAGCCCAGCCCAAATTATCAGCAATGACAGCCCTGAAGTCACTTCTAATATCAGCTACCTTGTTGATAATTTTTTAATGACAACCAGTAATTTCATTATTGGGCTCATGGGGCTAATTGTTTTATCTGGCCCCCTTATCTTCCCTTTTATGGGATGGTCTATTTATATTCCTGATTACTTAGCTATTGCCACCGTTGTTTATTCTTTGGGATTTAATGTCATATCTGGCTGGGCTGGAGATAAATTACGTCATCAACAAGCACAACAAAAAAGCATCCGTGACACACTCTACCACCACCTACATCATTTAAAAACCCATGCAGAATCGATTGCTTTCTTAAAAAGCATGCTCATTGAGGCTTCACGATTAAAACAAACAATGAAACTGCATCGCGCAGCTGATGTGCTATTAGGAAACATCAAAAGCAAATTAGCTTTTTTAAATTCTTTGCATCAACAAATGGCCAGTATTTTTGGCGTGATCATTTCAGCACCTAATATTATCGAAGGGCATATGGATACAACTGGTGTGTTTCAAGTTTCTCATCATTTTTCAGATGTGGTGCGCTGGTTTACATGGCGTAATGAAAATTTAGATAAAATATCAGAAACGTTGGTAGGATTAGAACGTCTAGAAGCATTTGAAGAAGTTTTAGATACTTGCGATGCACTGCAAACAAATAATCCACGCAATAAAATAAAGTTTAAATATGTACCTCATGGCTCAGCATTGATACTTAAAAATATAGAACTATATGCCAAGGACGGAAAAAAAATAGTTGGCCCTGTGAATATTTCTTTTGCTAATGGTAAATCTACTCACTTTGATGGGGATTCTGGTTCTGGTAAAACAACTACATTAAGAGCACTCGCACATCAATGGTTTTTTGGTTCGGGAACAGTTTATATCCCTTTAAATAAAGACGGTTCTAAACCAACAGAAATGTTTCTTCCTCAAAAACCTTATTTTCTCTATCAAGAAACACTGATCAAAATAATTACCGGTAAAGATGCCATCGCTCAAGATGAGATGAATACCATTCTAGGCTGGATGGAAAAAGTTGAATTAGATCCTGAAATCATTCGATTATTTAGAGCCAATGAAGTTAGAGAATGGGGAAAAATCTTAAGTGGTGGTGAACAACAAATGATAGCTATTTTTCCTGTTTTTTACAAAAAACCAAACATTCTTTATCTTGATGAATGCACCTCTGCAATTGATAAAGACAGGAAAAAAATATTGGAAAATATGTTTAAAACTGAGCTCCCTGAAGACACAACTCTTGTTTTTACCGATCATAATCCTTCAAACCATTTTCATCATCACACGGTTAAAATAGAACAGCCAACAATAGAATTATTTACACCTATGCATTCTGCTATTACCACAACACCGCCAGAAAAAGAGAGCGCTGCAGCATCGTCTGTTCCTGTACAATTTGAGCCTGTTATTAACAGTCAATTACAGGAACGTGAGCGTGTTAGTGTGAAATGATTTCCCGATTTACATAAAAATCATCCGCAAGGCTAGCAAGTTTTCTAAGAAGGATTGGGACGACACGGCGGTCGTCCCCTACAAAATCGTCGTTTTAAATGTGATTAATCATTACTATACTATATTTTATTCTGTTAAAAAGAATAGAAAAAAAACTCATACTTTCAGTGTTATTTATTCGTACGATCAAATGTAGGAGATGACCGCCGTGTCATCCCAGTTTTTCTTAAGACACTGGAATTCCACTAATATTTACCGATTTTTTTAATGAAAAAAATGGAACATGAAGATATTATTTTTCCTGGATGCCAGCCTTCCGCCGTCGCTATCCTCCTACACTAAAGCTTCGGAGGACAAGAAGCTATGGCGGACAAGCCGCTGGCATGACAAATTCAGATATCTTATCCGTGAATAAAGGCATGCAACTATGAGAGTGATTTATAAAATCTACAATTTTACTTGGTATAACAGCTTGAGCCTCTTTGCTAATGGCTGCAGCAAGATGCCCACCAACAAACTCTAGCTCTGTATAAGGTGTATCAGGATGTAAATATTTTTTTATGGCTTTTGATGAACTCGGCGACCAAATATGATCTTCACTCGCAAAAATATTTAATAAAGGTCTGTAAATATTGTTAAGATTCACTTCGCGACCAAAAATATTGAGTTCGGCCTTTATTAATTTGTTTTGATGAATGTATTCATTTCCAAATTCTTGAAAAGCAAAACCTGCTTGCGCAGGACTTTGATAAGCCCAATTGGCCAGTGCTTGATAAAAAGAGCTACTTTTTTTGCTTGCTGATTCAGCTTGAATTTTTCTCTTGATAAAATCTGCCGGAAATGGCGAAAAAAGCGCCAAAAATTTTGCCATGAGTAAACCAGGAATATTGCCAAAATTTTTGACCATTTGATCGCTATTAATACAGGAAAAAGATTGGGTGAAGGCATTATGTTCAGAAAAATCGACAGGAGACGAGTATAAAATAAGTTTATTGTATTTTTCAGGAAAAAGCGTTGCAAACAACAAGCTAAAAATACCGCCTTGGCAGACTCCCATGATATTCAAATCAGGTTTATTCAAAAAATCGACTATTTTTTTTACATAGCCTACATAGTCTTGAAATCGGATAGGTTTTTCGGTGATACATGGAGGCTCTCCCCAATCAACCAAATAAACATCTAGACCTTTTTCTAATAGTCTACGCACAATTGAACGCTCAGGATGTAAATCTAAAATATCAGGATAATTAATGAGCCCGAATAATATCAGTATGGTGTTTTTTTTAGTAGCTGGATCGGGAAGAGTATCAGGGAGTGAATAGTGTCTAAGTGTCACATTATCTACAGAAAACAAGCCTATCCATGGCGTTGCAGACAAAGTATTCACTCCCCTCGAGTTTAAGACTTAGTTCTCGTCAGTATTATTGAAGTCGTAGTTTGGTTGCTCGTCTTCAGTTGTCGCATGAGCAGGTTGTTGTTGTCCTGCAACATCATTGCCTACTTCTTTCATGCTCAAACGAATTCGGCCCTGTCTATCAATTTCTAATACTTTTACTTTGACAATCTGACCTAATTGAAGATAGTCGTTTACATCTTCAACACGTTCATTACAAATTTGAGAAACGTGCACTAAACCATCTTTACCAGGTAAAATGTTAACAAAAGCACCAAAATCGGCTAGGCGAACCACTTTACCTTCATAAATTTTATCGATTTCAACTTCAGCCGTTAAGGCTTCGATGCGACTTTTAACTAGCTCTCCAGACTCACTATCTGTGGCAACAATGTTCACTTGACCATCGTCTAATATTTCAATCGCACAGCCAAATTCTTCTGTTAGGGCTTTGATGGTTGCACCACCCTTACCAATCACGTCACGAATTTTATCGACTTTAATTTTGAAAGAATAAACACGGGGTGCAAATTCTGACACTTCTGTTCTAGGACCAGAAATCGCTTCGTTCATAATCTTTAAAATATGTAAACGACCTGCTTTGGCTTGTTCAAGCGCAACTTGCATAATTTCTTGAGTGATGCCATCGATTTTGATGTCCATTTGTAAAGCAGTGACGCCATGTTCGGTACCAGCTACTTTAAAGTCCATGTCTCCCAAATGATCTTCATCACCTAAAATATCAGTCAGGACTGCGTATTTATCACCTTCTTTAATTAACCCCATTGCAATACCTGCAACATGAGATTTTAAAGGCACTCCCGCATCCATCAACGCTAAGCTTGTGCCGCATACGCTGGCCATAGAGCTTGAACCATTTGATTCGGTAATTTCTGAAACTACTCTTAATACGTAAGGAAATACTTTTTCATCAGGCAAAACAGCATGAATAGAGCGTTTTGCTAAAAAGCCATGACCAATTTCACGACGTTTTGGACTACCAACCATACCCACTTCACCTACACAGTAGGGAGGGAAGTTGTAATGCAACATAAAGTTTTGTTTTTTCTCACCAGACGCATTGTCGATGATTTGAGCATCCCTACCTGTACCCAAAGTCGTGACCACAATGGCTTGAGTTTCACCACGTGTAAAAAATGCAGAACCATGCGTTCTGGGCAACACGCTTGTGTCTACGGTAATAGGACGAACTGTTTCTGTGTTACGACCGTCTATTCTGGCTTCACCAGCAAGAATACGGTTACGCACGAAATGGCTTTCTAGATTTGAAAACATTTCTTTTACTTTTTCAGTAGAAGGATTGTTTTCAGCACCGGCAACAACACAATGTTCAATTGTTTTTTTACGTAGTGCATTGATGCTTTCTTGACGCTGAAGCTTAGCAGGTATTGCATACGCTTTAGCAATTTCATCGGCAGCAAAAGCGCTGATTTTTGCTTCTAGATCAGTATTTTTATCAGCTGGTTTCCAATCCCAACGCGTCTTACCTGCTTCTTGTGCCAATTCTTCAATGGCTTTAATACAGATTTGCAGTTTTTGATGACCAAAAACAACGGCTTCTAACATCACAGATTCTGGTAATTGATCTGCCTCAGACTCCACCATCAAGATAGAGGATTTGGTACCAGCAACCACTAAATCTAATTGAGATTCTTCCGTTTGTTTAATAGTAGGATTAATGACAAATTCGCCATTAATATACCCTACTCGCACACCACCTAATGGACCATTAAATGGAATACCCGAAACAGCCAATGCCGCAGAAGCCCCTATCATAGCAGGAATATCTGAATGAATTTCTGGGTTGATAGACATAACAGTGGCAACAATCTGCACTTCATTCAT
>CAYSTH010000011.1:24190-26444 GCA_964433995.1 uncultured Francisellaceae bacterium
AATGAATTTCTGGGTTGATAGACATAACAGTGGCAACAATCTGCACTTCATTCATGAAGCCTTCTGGGAACAAGGGGCGAATAGGTCTGTCGATAAGTCTTGCTATCAGGATTTCGCTTTCACTTGGCCTTCCTTCGCGTTTGAAGAATCCACCAGGAATTTTGCCTGCTGCATACATTCTTTCTTGATAATTTACCGTCAAAGGGAAAAAGGTTTGGTCTGGATTGGCCTCTTTGACCCCCACAACCGTCACCAAGACGACTGTGCCTTCCATGTTAACCATGACTGAACCAGTGGCTTGACGTGCGACTACACCTGTTTCAAGCGTAACGGTATGCTCACCAAATTTAAATGTTTTTATACAAGCGCTCACGAAATTTCCTTAAAATTGGATAGTAATTAGCGACGTAACCCTAAACGGCTCAAAATTTCTTTGTATGATTGGGGTTTAACTGATTTTAAATAATCGAGTAATTTACGACGCAATGCTACTTGTTTCATTAGTCCACGACGAGAATGAAAATCTTTAGCATGTTTGCTTAAATGTGCACTCAAATCAGCAATACGTGACGTAATCAACGCTATCTGAACCTCTGGGGATCCAGTGTCTTTAGGCGCACGCTGAAAATTTTGAATGACTTCAGCTTTAGTAGATGCGGTTAGTGCCATGGTGGTACTTCTCCATATAAGTTTACCAACTAAACAAAATTGTTTACTTTAACGTAAACATTAAAATTCAACTGCGGATGGTAACATAGTCAAACCCATTTTTCACCAACGATTCGGCCATCTTCCACTCTTTTTACTAGACCAACAAAGTGGTCATCTGCATGGTGATACAGTCTTATTAATTGATTTTCTTTTGAAAAAATCAGATCTTTTAAAACAGGTAACTGTATTTCGTTCAATTTTTGACCAGATTTCAGTTTTTTGATCTCTATATCACTCACCTTTAAAGCAAGTAGATGATTAAAAATACTGTCTACAGGAAAAATATGTTCTGTGCCAAGTTGCTCTATTGATACCATTTTTTCTGCTTCAAAAGGCGCTACTTGCAAACGATGCAATACTTGTACATGCGCACCACATCCAAACCATTGCCCGATATCATGCACCAAGGAACGAATATAGGTGCCTTTGCTGACCTGGCTAACAAAACTTAACGCATCGTGTTCCAAAGACGTTAGGCTTAATTCGTAGATATGTACTTGTCTGGGAGGACGGGTGATTTCTTGACCTTTACGAGCATAATGATACAAGGGTTTACCTTGGAATTTTAAGGCAGAATACATAGGTGGGACTTGTTCGATTGGTCCTGTAAACTGCTGAAAAGCGACTTGTACTTTGGCGATGTCTAGCTCGGGAACATCCGCTTCAGATAACACTTCGCCTTCGGAATCTAACGTGGTGGTGACTTGCCCTAATTTGGCCGTCACAGAGTAGGTTTTGTTTGCGCTTAATAAATATTCTAAAAACTTAGTAGCAGAGCCTAATGCCACAACTAACATACCGGTAGCTAATGGATCTAAAGTGCCCCCATGGCCTATTTTAACTGACTTAGGCAAACCCAGTTTTTTTCTGGTCGCGTAAATAGCCTGTTGAGAACTTAAACCTTGAGGTTTATTTAATAAGATAAAACCACAGGTCATTAACTAGAGATTGCCGTATCTATTAAGTGTGTAAGTTGATAAGCTTTTTCTTGACTGTCATCATAAACAAATTTAAGTTGAGGAACTTTTTTGCTCGACCAATTTTTGGCAATTTCAATACGATAGTAAGTACTTTTGTCATTAAGTGATTTGAGAACAGTTTTTGGATCAGCTACACCAATTAAACTGACATGAATATTCGCATAAGATAAATCGACAGTGACTTTCACTTCCATCACTGTCAATAAACCATTTCTGAGAGGCGGGTCTTTTTGAAACAAAACAGCAAGCTTGTTCTGGATAACTTGAGCAACTTTGCCCGTTCTTTTCGTTTCAATCATTTTCGCCCTCTACTGCATCTTATCAAGATTATTGGCGTTCGCGTGATTCGACAAATTGCGGTTTGACCTCAATTTTTTCAAACACTTCAATTTGATCGCCAGGTTTGACATCGTTGTAATTTTTTACACCGATACCACATTCTGTACCAACACGCACTTCACTGACGTCTTCTTTAAAGCGTCTGAGTGATTCAAGTGCCCCTTCGTAAATCACAATGTTATTTCTGAGTACACGAATAGGTAAATTACGTTTCACCACACCCT
>CAYSTH010000012.1:0-25676 GCA_964433995.1 uncultured Francisellaceae bacterium
TGATGAACAGTTATTCAAAATCCATCAATTGATTTTGCATCCTAATACCAGAGAATTACTGCCATCTGGTTTTGCAGAAGCTATTGTTCGTCGAACTGTGCAACTTTCTAAAAAATCCCCCTCTGTTCAATCTTTAAAAACTTTCATTTTTGATATGGTTGAATATTCTTATGTATTAGATTTGGCTGTTCTTACTTTAAAATCACTAATGCATTATTGTTTGACTCACGAAAATTTAGACGCATTATTTTGTCTTGATAAACAAGAAAATTTTTCTCGCGCCTTTGATCAAGATATCTATGTTGAAACTTTTCAATTGGCACTGAAACTTGAATCTAATAAACATATTGAAAATTTGGCCATCCATCCTTTTTACTACAACCTAGACTTTCAAGATAATTTTAAACTTTTATGTTACTTTATTAAAAAGAATAAAGGCTTATATCTTTTTAACACTTTATTCGAAGATGGTTTCTTTATCTTTTTTACCACAGAACACTATCAAACCATTGCACAAGTTATGTTAGGCTGTCCTCAAGGGGGGAAAACACGAGAAAAAGAGATCTTTTCTGGTTTTACTCAATTATTATTGTCAAATTATAAAGTACATACTCAAAATTTAAGTAAAGTTATTGATCTTAGGGCGCTTATCCAAGATCAAGAACTCTATTCATTTTATGCATTAGGCAAACTTATTGAGTCTCTTAGCCGAAAAGCAGATTTAATAAAATTAATACAATGCTATCCAACCAATCAAATCCAAAGCCTCATAGGCTTACATTTTCAATTAAATCAAGAAATAGTCGAAGATCTAGAAAAAGAGAATGTTAAAATTTTAGGTAATATAGAATCTGCTCAAAATCAAAAGTTGATTCATAAAGCCAATAGACTATTTTTAAAAGTTGAACAGGCATTTCAGAAACAGTTTAATCTTTATGGCAACAGCCTAGATGCTCGATTAATAGCCATTGAAAAAGAAATAAAAACTAAACTGTTAGATTGCATTTATCTTCAAGCAAAAGAACAAGAGCAAAATAAAATCGACATCAGTCGCCAAAATGACATTATTAAATATATAGACGAACATAAAGAAAATTTATTAGCAGAAAATAAACAAGTCATGACAGGCTTCAGAAAAATCTTGATCACTATTCAAAACCCTATGGATATCACGCATTTTCAAACTGCTTGGTTATCTTATGACAAAGGGTTTGTTGTAGAAGAAGTTTTTGAAGGAAATTGGGATAATTATCGTAAGTTTTTTGTCGCACCATCTGATGCATTTGCTCATGGAGGTGCTTATAGCGCAGGTGAACATACTGTCTTTTTCACTAATAAAGCGGCTTCTCAAGAAGTGAGAAAACGTGTTTGTTACTATTGGCTATTGGTTAATGACCTAAATGATCCTGCTATGCCTATAACTATAGATACAGAAGAATTTGCTTTAGCTGATGCACACAAAAAAGATGTTTTAACTTTTAGAATAGGCAATTTTTTTGGCATTATTAGCAGTATTTATAGAACCAATGGATTTGGCATATCTACCTGTTATCCTGGTCACTTAACGGCAATCATGAACATGGGGTTGCAACATACACTTGCGACACCTGTTGATTCTCTAGAAAAAATTACGCATTCAACTATACCTATCGTTCGTAATTATATAAAAGGCATCATGAATGAAAGTACAACATGGGATGGCGAAACAAAAGCATTAAAAGTAGATGAGTTGTTAGCTTTTAAACCTGATCATGCTAAAAGCTTAATCATACAAAACATACAGTTCAATAATAAATATAATACTTTTTATCAAACTGTTTATATGAACATAGACAGACTAAGACAACTTGTATGGGAAAGCCTTCCTGAAGACTTTATTAAAGATGAAGATAGCAGAAAAGTAAATGCTTTGATTGAAAATGCTATTTTAGGATTCGCCAGTAATCCTTTCATTCATGATAGCATTATGGAAGATATTCTTAATTCACCTTGCATAATGAAAGATTTTAATGTTGAAGATGATAATATGTTCTTGATCAATAAAACATCAATAAAATACATTTATTTTACAGAGTTTTATAATTGTGTTTTTAAAGATATTTTAAATTCAAGATCAACAATCATGCCAACTATTGGACAAAAAGGTGCTATCAATCAATTATTGGCTAAAATTGTTACGATGTTAACCACTCTAGAAACATCATGTGAAAATAAAATACAAAAGTTACTCGGCAAATTAGCTGAAATTTCTTTTGCTATGCCTATTGATGAAGTTAAGAAGCTTATTAAGGCAAAGCAATCTTCGGTTTTATTAATATCAGATTCAAATCCTGAACAACAAAATGAGCCAGTGCTTTTTGCGTATCAAGCAAGTTTAGATAATACTGAAGTCATGAAAGAAAATAATGAAGTGAGTGAAAAACCTAATAAAAAACCTGAAAAAAATAATAAGAATAAGTCGATTTTGTCTTAAGTTATAATATAACATCCCCCCGCTTGTGTTCTGGCTAAAGCCAGATACTCGCGGCCTCCTCCCTGTCAAAGCAAGCATATACATTAGTATGTACTTAAAACCTGTCATGCCAGGTTTTAAGTATAAAGATCGGGGGGATTTTTTTATGTGATTAACGCAGCGCCTTTTTATCTAATTTAATATTTTTCAGACCTTCTGTAATAATGGCTGTCTCATCAATTTGACCAATACGTGGGAATGGATGGGTATGATATTCTGCAAATGAGAAAATGAGCATATGTGATTGATAAAGTTCATCTGTTCTTTTAGGGTAAAAATCTCTAAAACTTTCTCTATAATCTTTTGCTTGCTCTTCTGCTGTTTTCCCATATATATCTTTTAAATGAATATTTGCCCCTTGCATAATTAAATTTTCAGCAGTTTTTTGATGACCATAACGAGCGGCTAACATAAACATGGTTTCGCCTTTCATATTTTGGGTATTAATATCAAATCTTTTTGAATTTAATCTTGCTTCAAATTTAGTGACCGTATCATTAAAAAAAGAATTGTTCCTTAATATTGCCCTTTGCTCTCCTGATATATGAGCAAGTAATTTAAAAGTGGCTTTTTCTTGCTTTTCTGTCACTGAATGATGTAATGCAGTACGGCCTTTATGATCTTTTAAAAAAATATTTGCGTTAGCCTGGAGAAGCACATCAATGACATTTAAACGACCATTGATAGTGGCTCGCATTAATGCCGTGTAACCATAACGATTTGTAGCATTAACGGCAATACCCAAAGAGAGAAGCTGCTTAATGCCATCTTCATTACCATCTTTTGCATATTGAAAAAACAGATCTGCGTTTTGTTCTGAAGGGCTAGATTCTATTCCATCATATCTTGGAGAAATCATTTTTTGTTTGCGTTTAGATGGTAGTGTTTTTTTTACAGGTTTTTTATTTATTTCAGCCCCTTCTCTTTCTTTTTTTTCTTGCTTTTCGTCATCCATAGGAGGCACTAATATTGAAATAAAAGGAGAATCCATAATTTATCCTATGCCTTATTTATATATCTATTAATACAACAGCATGAACAGCAATGGCTTTACCTTCACCTGTTGTCTCTAGTCCTTCTGTTGTGGTTGCTTTAATATTAATTTGAGTTAAGGATAGTTGACAAATTTTTGCAAGACAAGCACGCATCAAATCATGATACTCTGCAAGCCTAGGCTTTTGAGCAATAACGGTAATATCGATATTATAAATATCAAGTTTTTTATTTTCGCTGTTAATTAACTTTAAAACTTCTTGTAATAAAATTTTAGAGTCAATATTTTTATACACCGAATCAGTATCGGGGAAATGGCGACCAATATCACCTAATGCTGCAGCCCCCAGTAAGGCATCACATAGTGCATGTATCAATACATCTCCATCAGAGTGTGCGACAATACCTACAGTATGAGGTATTTTTACGCCTCCTAGATAAATGTAATCTTTTAATACTTCATCCGTTGCTAACTGATTAGGATCTTGAAAACGGTGAAAGTCGAAACCATGGCCGATTCTTATCATATATTTTTCTCGAGTAAAAATTTTATATAATCGATATCTTGAAGGTAAGTTAATTTAGGGTTGGGATGGTCAGCTTCGACAAGCTTCGGATTTAATCCCAGTTTTTCGACTAAATAGGCATCGTCTGTGATATTTTTTTTATCTAGATCAGATAGATTTTCAATATTAGCATAAGCTTGTTTAAGCAAACCCAATTTAAACATTTGAGGTGTTAATGCTTGCCATAGATTATTTCTAGAGACTGAATTTAAAATAATATTATTTTGGTTTAATTTCAATGTATCGGATACTGGCTTTCCTAAGATGCCACCTATTATATTATTATCTAAAACATTAAATATTAATTTAGACAAATCTTGTTGGCTTAAACAAGGTCTAACAGCATCATGAACCAACACCCAGGTATTTTCATCTACTTTTTTTTCGGCTAAATATTGTAGACCTAAAGATATAGATAAATATCGTTCTTCTCCACCTATACAAGTGTCAATATTATTTTGAGGTTGATAGATTTTATCTTGCTTGTTAAGAATAACTAAAATATTTTTAAAACCAAAATTTTTAAAAATATCAATAGTATGTTCAAGAATAGTGCGATGATGTACTTGAAGATATTGCTTGGGAAGGCTCGCACCTAAACGAGCCCCTATTCCGGTTGCCGGAATCACTACCCAAGCTGTATTAAAAAAATCAGCTTTTATCATTAGCTTGTGCATGTTGATAAAATGTTTCGCCTTCACGAATCATACCCAAATCTGTTCTCGCACGTTCTTCTAAAGCACCAAGTCGTGTTTTCAGATCTTGCACTTCGGCCTCTAGTGTCTCATTGCGCTCTTTCAAGGCATGCACCATTTCACTTTCTCTTTGCAGTTCAGATTTTAGGCGAGAAACTTGCCTTACGCCACCATCTCCCACCCACAATCTGAGTTGCAAAATAATCAACAAAAAGGTTAAAAATCCTATGACAAATTTTAAACGTGAAGTCATTTTTTTATCTTATTTTAACCAAGTTTTAAACGCATTTTTACCAGAATAAACATAGTTATACTGATCTGCTATTCGAATCAATTGATTGTACTTCGCCACTCTATCCGTACGAGAAGGGGCGCCCGTTTTAATTTGCCCGCTGTTCACACCAACACTCAAATCTGCAATCGTTGTGTCTTCTGTTTCACCAGAGCGATGTGAAATGATTGTTGTATAACCATGATTACGAGCCAATCTAATTGTTTCTATGGTTTCTGTCACTGTGCCAATTTGATTAAGCTTAATTAAAATACTATTAGCAATTTTTTGTTCAATCCCTTTTTGCAACAACTTAGTGTTTGTGACAAATAAGTCATCACCCACTAATTGAAGTTTATTCCCCAATTGTTCGGTTAAAGTTTTCCAACCTGCCCAATCTTGCTCATGCATGCCATCTTCTATTGTGATAATTGGAAATTGATTAGACCAATCTTGATATAATGCAACAAGCTGTTCTGCTGTCAGTGATTTGTTTTCAGAAGATAAATGATACAATTTTTTCTCTGTGTCATAAAATTCACTGGCGGCAACGTCTAACCCTAAGAAAATATCTTGGCCAGGCTTAAAACCTGCTTTCTCGATACTTTTAACGATAAATTCTAAAGCTGCTTGGTTAGAGGTTAAGTTAGGCGCAAATCCACCTTCATCACCAACAGATGTCACCATATTGTGTTGTTTGAGCTCAGCTTTGAGAGCATGAAAAATTTCTGCACCATATCTTACCGCTTCGGCTATATTTGGAGCGGATACAGGTAAAATCATGAATTCTTGGATATCAATATTATTATCAGCATGTGCACCACCATTGATGATGTTCATCATGGGTACAGGTAGCTCATGGTGTTCTGCACCATATATCTCGCCAAAATACTGGAATAAAGGTTGTTTTTTAGCTTGTGCCACAGCTTTTGCATAAGCCATGGACACGCCTAAAATAGCATTAGCGCCCAATCTTGATTTATTTTCGGTGCCATCTAAGTTAATTAAAAAATTATCTAATTCAGATTGGGTATCAAATGGTTTATTTAAAGCAGATTCAGCAATATCTCGATTAATATTATTAATCGCTTTTTGAACCCCTTTACCTAGATATCTTTTTTTATCACCGTCTCTTAATTCAATGGCTTCAAAACTCCCAGTTGAAGCACCTGAAGGTACCTGGGCGCGCCCAGTAATCCCTTCGGCGATAGTCACTTCTGCTTCTACAGTAGGATTACCACGTGAATCTAAAATTTCTCTTGCTGTGATTTTTTCTATTATTGTTGTTCTCATAATTGATTTTCTATCCATGGTTGTTTTTTAACAAGATCATCTATTGCTTTTAATTGTTCTAATAATCCCTGCATTAAATGCATTGGCCAAGAGTTCGGACCATCGCTTAATGCTTTATCAGGATCTGGATGTGTTTCTAAAAATAAACCTGCAATACCTGTTGCGACTGCTGCACGCGCTAAAATGGGAACAAATTCACGCTGACCACCACTGGCATTGCCTTTACCACCAGGTAACTGTACAGAATGCGTTGCATCAAATACAACAGGGCAATCTGTTTCTTGCATGATTTTAAGTGAACGCATATCAGATACTAAATTGTTGTATCCAAAGCTCACACCGCGCTCACAAACCATAATCTGTTGGTTGCCCGTTAATTTAGCTTTATTGGTGACATTTTTCATATCCCAAGGTGCTAAAAACTGGCCTTTTTTGATATTCACTGGCTTGTTCAAGCTAGCAACTTTTTGAATAAAATTGGTTTGTCTGCATAAAAACGCCGGGGTTTGCAATACATCAACAACTGCAGCCACTTCTTCTAATGGGCTATCTTCATGTACATCGGTTAAAACAGAAACGCCTACCTCTTTTTTCACTTTTTCAAGTATGCGTAAGCCTTCTTCTACGCCCAAGCCTCTGAAGCTTGTGTGTGAAGAACGATTTGCTTTATCAAAAGAAGATTTGTAAATAAAAGGTATGCCCAACTTAGAGGTAATGTCTTTCAAATACCCTGCCGTTTCTATTGCTAGCGCTTCAGATTCAATCACGCAAGGGCCGGCAATGACAAATAAAGGTTTATTTAAACCAACATCAAATCCGCATATTTTCATAACTAGGCTACCTCGGTATCGCTATATTGAAGTTTATTTACTTTTTTTTTGACTGTTGTTGATAGTCCAAACAGGCTTGCACAAAACTCGTAAACAAGGGATGTCCTGTTCTTGGGTATGACGTAAACTCAGGATGGAACTGACAAGCTACAAACCAAGGATGCTCTTTGATTTCAATCATTTCGACCAATTGGTTGTCTGCAGATTTACCCGAAATAATTAAACCTTTGGCTTCAAGCTGCTGAATATAATTATTATTGACTTCATAACGATGACGATGACGTTCAACAATATCATCTGCTTGATAAGCTGCTCTTGCTTTCGTGCCAGCCTGCAAATGACACAACATGCCGCCTAGTCTCATGGTGCCGCCTAAATCAGAACTCGCGTCTCTTTTTTCAGTTTTACCTGCTTGAGAGGTCCATTCGGTGACTAATGCCACAACAGGATGAGGTGTAGCAGGATCAAACTCCGTACTATTCGCCTTTTCTAATCCACCCACATTTCGAGCAAATTCAATTAAGGCTGTTTGCATGCCTAGGCAAATTCCCAAATAAGGCACTGAATGTGTTCTTGCATATTTTGCACTTAAAATTTTACCTTCTACGCCTCTTGTACCAAATCCACCTGGTACTAAAATGCCATCAAGGGTAGATAATTCAGCTAGAACAGATTCTTTGCCTAATTCAATATCTTCGGAATCGAAATATTTGATCACGACTTTGGTTTGGGTTTGTATGCCAGCGTGATATAACGATTCATTTAAAGATTTGTAAGCATCTACTAAATTCACATATTTGCCAATCATGCCAATAGTGATGGTACGATTAGGATTTTTCACGCGTGAAACGACCTTTTCCCAATCGGACAAATCTGCTGGTTTTGCGGTAATGTTTAATTTTTCAAGAACAATATCATCTAGGCCTTGTGCTTTTAATGCGAGAGGCACTTCATATATTGTTGACATGTCTATGGCAGAAATAACTGCACGCTCTTCTACATTAGTAAACAAAGCAATTTTACGTTTGTGATTTTCGGGTAGTTCTATTTTTGAACGGCAAATAAGCACATCGGGCTGAATACCAATAGAGCGTAATTCTTTTACCGAATGTTGAGTCGGTTTCGTTTTAATTTCACCTGCAGTCGCAATATAAGGTATCAGAGTCAAATGTATAAAAATTGCACGCTGACGACCTAATTCTAAGGCTAATTGTCTAATTGACTCTAAGAAAGGTAATGATTCGATATCCCCTACTGTTCCACCAATTTCAACAATGGCAATATCATAGCCATGAGAGGCATCTAAAATGTTCTTATTAATTTCATCTGTAATATGCGGAATAACCTGAACAGTGGCACCTAAATAATCGCCTCTGCGTTCTTTTTTGATTACTTCGGAATAAATTCGGCCTGTGGTAATATTATTTTTTTGCGCCATTTGTGTGCCCACAAAGCGCTCATAATGGCCTAAATCTAGATCGGTTTCGGCGCCATCGTCAGTTACATAGACTTCTCCATGTTGAAACGGGCTCATTGTACCTGGATCGATATTAATATAGGGATCTAATTTGAGCAGGGTAACTTTCAACCCTCTGGAACTTAAAATACTGCCTAGTGAAGCCGCTGCTATGCCTTTACCAAGAGAAGACACCACGCCACCGGTCACAAAAATAAACTTTGTCATGCTACCAAACCTTATAGTTTCTGGGTTTTGGGTTGATTCAGAGGGTATATGGGACGGAAGGAAATGTTACCAGATCTTGGGATATAAATAAACGAGATTCATCTTTGCTGCTTTTGAATTTTATTAGGTGCAATTACACAAAAAATCAAACTAAATATTGGTTAGCTTGCTAATTGCTGTGAAGTTTTGAGATATAATTAATATTACCTTCGGATAATTAGGCTCAAATTCTACTAAAAAAGAGGTTTATTATATGACATCTACACCTGAAACACCCGAATCTAAGCCAAAAGGCGGGTTTATGGGTATGCTTGATAAGGTCAAATCGGCTGTCTCTAATGCCGTGCCTAGCAATATATCCATGGAAGATATCAAAAATAAGGTAAAAGAAGTAAAAGCCCAGGCTGAATCTGCATCAGCCAGTATGGCCGAAAACATCAAAAAAGTAGATATCGATAAAATCAGCAATAAAATTAAAGATACAGTGAATTCAGTTAAGGAAAAAGCCAGCGGGGATAGCGATAAAAATAAGGAAGATAAGTCGTAAACCTGAAGGCTTAGAAAGATCTCAAAAGTGTCATGCCAGCGAAGGCTGGCATCCAGTGAAGTAATATCTTCAAGTTTTATTCTTTTTTTTGCAAAAATCCTAATATTAATGTCTGGATGCCAGCCTTCGCTGGCATGACCTTTTTGGGCGCCTTCACGCTTTGAGGTGGCCAGATTTTGTTGCATACCATGATTTTTCCAAAATATTATTGCTTTTTAATCAAAACAAGATAGAATGATGACTTTCTTTTATTAAAAAAGCCAAGAAAGTGAATTATGTCAACTAAATCAGTTCCTCATTTAGCATTAGAAGATGCCGCAAAGTCGGGAAACTTAGAAGCACTCAAATGCTGGTATAAACAAAATAAGCATGATTTTTCTCCCAAAGAAGTCAGTTCTGCTGTTTCTTGGATGATGTTAAATAATCATTTTCAGTGTCTTAAGTATTTAATTGATCTGACATGGCATGCTTTTAGTCATGACGATAAACGTTTTATCTTAAAAATGGCAGCTTTATCTGCCTCTGAAGATATTCACGATCAAGAAATGATGCGAGAAAAAACAAAACCACTTGCTTATTTTTTAAAAAAATATACCCCTACTTTACCAGAGGGTACTATCAGAGATTTAAAAAAAGAGTATTCAAAAGCATTTGAAAACTTACAAAATCCTCACGCTCAAAAACCTAATGGTAGTTTTTTACCTATGTTTAAAAATGCGACAGGGGCAACAAAAACCAAAGCAAAAACATCTTGTTCAACTATTGAAAAGATGAATAAACCTTTGGTATTAGTGAATTTACTAGAAGAAGACCTTAAACTTAATACTGTAAACCGAGTTTAACTTACACTCTCTTCTAATGAGCCAGATTTAGGCTTCTGAAAGATCCATATATTAATATCTATCGTCACAGTAAGCTCGTTTAAAGAAAGAAGCTCAGTTTTTTTAGTTAAATTAGATTTCCAATAAAATGGGGTCATCTTTAACAAATTTTCTATTTCATTTTTTGATGTAAGATGAATAGGAGAGCGAACAGGGATAGCGTCTAACAGCTCAAAAAAACCGTTCATTTTTTTTAATATCTTTTCAGAGTCGCTCTCTTTTACTTGCTCAAAGAGTAGATTCCGGAGTTCTAAAAGGTGAGAAGACGCGGGTGTGATAACAAAAATTTTGCCATTTTGAGCTAATACTCGTTTTAGCTCTTCGACATAAATTGGAGAAAAAACAGAAAGTAATATATCTACAGATTGCGCTGCAAAAGGAATACTATTCGTGCTCCCGACTAACCAAGAAATAGTTTTATCATGTTGACTTGCACTATGAATCGCTTCTTTTGAAATGTCTATTCCCCAGTATTCACCTGAGCGGTTATTTAAACTAAGGTATTTTTTTAAAGCAGAAAGATAATATCCAACACCGCAACCCAAATCAGCAATATGCAAACGAGGGTTATCTGTATTCAGGCTAATGGTATGATGAACAACTGTATTAAGAGTCTCAGAAATACTACGATAATAATCTTTTTTTAAAAAAGCCAACCTACTGGCGACCATTTCTTTATTATCACCTGGCTGAAGTGAATTTTTTTGATTCGAAAGTAGTAAATTTACGTAGCCCTGTTTGGCTTTATCAAATGCATGGTTATTCAAACAACGATAAGATTTATTGTATTGATTAAGGCGTTCTGCGCACACAGGGCAAATTAATATTGTGCTATTATCTAACATGTTTACATTCCCAATATCCTTCCACTCTTACCAAATATTTTTCTTGATAGAAATACAAGGGAATGTTTTCTCTATCCCAAGGTGGCACCCCTAAACTTTGTAGAAACTTTTTTAAAGACACTGAATGTGTTTTATTTAAAAAATAGATTTTTTGCCCCAAAATTCTGGTTTTAATTTGAATATTATCCCTCGATAATAATGAGACTAAACCATTAGCTTGATCAATTTTAGCATTATTTGAGGATTTTTTATTGATAAAAATCTTATTTTGATATTTTCTGAGAATATATTCATTAGATTTTCCCCAGCATACTTCAGGAACTTTATCTTGGCTAGCAGTTGCGATTTGATGCAATATTTGTGTTATTTTTTTTTCTGAAGGTGAAAGAAACTGGTGAGATTCAAACCATTTTCTGAGAATGCTCACTTGAATATAATCTGGATAGACTTTAAACAAATTGTAATCTAAACAATAATAACCAGAAATATGCTCTACTTGTAAGGTTATTAATATTGGATCAATAAAATAATCTAATGCTTTTTGTTGTTGCTGATAAAGCTCTGCAGCCCTTGATATTGCCTTGTTTACTGAGCCAAATCGAGAAGATAAATCGGGAATAATTTTTTTTCTTAAAAAATTACGATCATAGGCCATTAACTCATTACTAGGATCTTGAATATAATCTAAATGATTTGAATTGGCATAGTGTAAAATGTCTTGCTTGGAACATGATAAAAGCGGCCTTAATATTACCCTACTTTGATAATGGTATAAATTTTTCATACCAGACAACCCTTTGGGTCCAGCACCTTTAAGCAATCTAAATAATACTGTTTCAGCTTGATCATCTAAATGATGTGCTAATAATAAAATATCTAAATCAGGCTTAACATGCTTAAAAAATAAATGATAACGATGCTTGCGAGCAAAATTTTCTATGCTTTCCCCTGCTTGAGGCTGGCTACTTATTTTTTCGGTAATAAAATTAAGATTGTATTTTTCAGCTAGTTTTTGGCAAAAAATTTGCCATTGATTATTCACTTCTGGCTGTAATTGATGATTAATATAAATAACAGTTAAATGAGATAAATCTAATTTATGTTGAATAAAAAATTGATAAGTTAAATCGAGTAAAACAACAGAATCAACTCCGCCACTCAGGCCAATATAAATATGGCCTGAGTTTTGGAGGGTATTTTGGATGATTGATTTTGAAGCGAAGAAACATTCATAAATGCCCTCACCCGTCTTGGCCGCTACGCTATGGCCAAGCCACCCTCTCCCACGCGCTTCGCTTTGGTAGAGGGGATTTTGATCGTGCCAATTTATATCCTTAATCCCCAACTTTCATTAAGCGTTCATAACGCTTATCTAATAGTTGCGCCATGCTTAATTTTTTCAGGCTCGTTAATTTTTCCATGAGGTAATATTTTAAAGTCATTGCCATTTTATCAACATCGCGATGTGCACCGCCCAACGGTTCAGGAATAATGCCATCAATTAAACCTAATTTTAGCAATCTATCGGCAGTGATCCCCATCATATCTGCAGCTTCTTCCCTTCTTTCTGCACTCTTAAATAAAATCGTCGCGCAACCTTCAGGTGAAATCGTTGCATAATAGCTGTATTGCAACATGGCAACATGATCACCCACACCCATACCTAATGCGCCACCAGAACACCCTTCGCCTGTAATAATACAAATAATGGGTGTTTTTAATCCTGCCATCACCAATAAATTACGTGCAATCGCTTCGCTCTGACCGCGAGCTTCTGCCTCAATGCCAGGGTAAGCGCCAGGTGTGTCAATTAGAGTAATAACAGGCAATTTAAACTTTTCTGCCAACTCCATAAGCCTTTTTGCTCTACGGTAGCCTTCAGGATGCAGCATGCCAAAATTACGCTTAAGTTTTTCCTTGGTATCTCTACCCTTTTGCTGCCCGATAACCATAACAGGCTCGCCATCTAAGCGTGCTATGCCCCCTACTACGGCCTTATCATCAGCATAAGCTCTATCACCATGCAGCTCATCAAAATTCGTGAATATACGCGAGATATAATCGAGCGCATAAGGGCGAAGAGGATGACGTGCTAATTGTGCAACTTGCCAAGCACTTAAATTTTTAAATACCTTAGAGGTTAAATCAGCGCTCTTAGACTGCAAGCGTGAAATTTCTTCGCTGATATTAATCTCTGTGTCTGTGCTAACTAACCTAAGTTCTTCGATTTTTGCTACCAATTCAGCAATAGGTTGTTCAAATTCTAAATAATTAGGGTTCATGGTGAGCGTTTTATGCCTCTAACATAGTTAATTTGGCGAACATTATACCATTTTATGGCAAAAGTGAACCACTCCGGATTAGATTTAACTAACTTTTACTGAATTAAAAACCAGCTTAATAACTCGCACTGGCAAGATTCTAGATCTTTCCTATACTAAGGCAGTTGCTCCACATTCACTCATATCATTTATGTTATGTAATGATGGATGTGAAGTGTACGCTGTCAACATATATGTTAACAATCTAAGATTAGGAGTCTAATTATGAATGGGACGTCTAACGTCAAAAAAATTGGTGCTGCATTAGCTATCGCTGCTGCTTCAATGGTTGCTTCTGGTTGTACTTCAATGTGCGGCGAATCCAGCGAGCATATGGTTAAATGTGCAGGCTTAAACACTTGCAAAGGATCATGTGATTCTGGTCATGAAAACAGCTGCAAAGGCAAAAAACGCCACCACCATAAAGGTTGGTCATACATGAGCGAAGGTGATTGCAAAGCTAGAGGCGGTCACGTAGTAGATTAATTTATTCAATAAATTATGATACGCTAAAGCCTAGATGGGGCAACCTATCTGGGCTTTTTTATTTTGGAGGGATCCATGTCACTTGCTACCCCATCACTTGGTTTCGGTTTAGGTTTACGCATACCTCATATTGAAGAAATTATTCAAACTCAACCCAAAGCCATTAATTGGTTTGAAATTATTACTGAAAACTATTTAGTGCCTGGTGGAAAATCTTTATATTACTTAGATAAAATAAGGCAAAACTACCCTATTGTGATGCATGGGGTGTCTTTATCTATAGGCAGTACCGATCCACTCAATTTTGATTATTTAAAAAAAGTAAAACAATTACGAGATACCATTCAAGCAAAATGGGTATCTGATCATTTATGCTGGGGAGGAATACACCAAAAAAATCTACATGACTTACTCCCCTTGCCTTATACAGAAGAAGCGCTCAATCATGTAGTCGATAGAATAAAGCAAGTTCAAGATTATCTGGGACATCGTTTAGTGATTGAAAATGTTTCTAGCTACATTTCGTATGAGCATTCAGTTTTGTCTGAATGGGAGTTTCTAACTCAAGTTGTGGAACAAGCAGACGCTTTATTATTGCTAGATATCAATAATATTTATGTGAGCAGTTTTAATCACGGATTTTCTCCCGATGATTATTTAAATGCCATCCCCAAAAACAGGGTACAACAATTTCATTTAGCCGGTCATGCTAATTTTGAAGATCATATTGTCGATACACACGATCACCCTATTATTGATTCGGTATGGGATTTATATGAAAAAGCCGTAAAATTATTTCCTGAGACTTCAACAATGATAGAACGAGATGCTCATATCCCCCCTCTTGCCGATTTAATTCAAGAATTAAATCATGCCAGGAGTATTTACAATCGCATCAAGGTACCGAGCTATGTCTGATCTGAAAAATTTAGCTTCAATACAAGATGATTTTCAGGCTTATATTACTGCTCCTAGTTATGGCAATTTTGAAAAAATAAAAAAACACATGCTTTCACATACATCCAATCAATATGGTTTAGATGCTGAAAGTCGTTTAGAGATATATTACGATATGTATCGATTGCGCTTGCTTGATGTCTTGTTTGGCGACTATCCGAAGCTTGTTGGCATGATGGGTGAAGAAAAATTTACACAAGCGTTTTTGCATTATTTGCTTCAATTTCCCTCTACTCACTATTCTGTCAGGCCATTTGGTGAAAAAATGGCAGATTTTTTGAGCACTTTTGAACCTTTTTGTTCAAATTCGGCTTATGCTGAAATGGCAAAATTTGAATGGGCTTTAAGCTTAACTTATGATGCCCCTGACGCTGCTCATGTTGACTTTAATGATTTAAAAAATTTATCCCCAGAAGAATGGATAGATCTCAAATTTAAATTACACCCTTCTGCCAGCATCTTTACCTTTGGTTATAATATCGTTTCTGTTTGGAAAACATTAGATGCGCATAAAATATTACCCGAACAAGAAGATGAATCTGTTTTAGAGTATTATCCAGACAATATTGACCCTGCAAGTTTAGTTTCTCCGCTTTCTTCTAAAGAAATATGGATAATTTGGCGAAAAGATTTCGCCACTAAATTTCTACAATTGAATTCAGAACAATACATGATGCTAGAAGCCATTTCTCAGGGCTTATCATTTTCGGATGTATGCGAGCATTTAACCAAAATTATGGCACCTGAAAAGGTGCCTAATTTTGTGATGCAACATCTTGTTGAGTGGTTAGACTTCGATGTTTTGACTCGTTTTTAAAATACCAAATGCTGATATTGAATAACTAAGGTCAACACAATCGTGGTGAACACGGCGGGTTTAGTGATATCTATGTTTTTTAACTTATATAACATATTAGTTAGTGTTAACACGATAACAGCAGGATAAGCTGCTAATACTAAAGGATGAATAAACGACATTAATCCTTCAAAACCCAAGTTAGCCATAATGACGCTAAAAAATACCATCACAAAAGACATGCCGTTATAAGGTATTTTGATGTGTTTGAAAGTATCGGATTTTTCAACTTCATCACATATCACATCGGCCAGAGTCACCGCTGCACCTAATGCAGTTGTTAAACATGCTAGTCCTATTGCTAGATTAGCCAATACTGCTAGTTGTGGCGGCAAGGTTTCTAACGTTAATTGAATCAGTACTTTTTCTCTTGGGATATCCATGAGTAATAAGTTATGACGAGCAGATGCTAGAGCCAATCCAAAATAAATTAAAGCTAATAACCCAGCTGAAATAATACTGGCCCAAAAACAAGTGGTAACAATAGAATAAGATTTGTTTTGTACCGCCGCTTTTTCTTGCTGTAGCTTTAATAAAGCCCAGGTAGCAGCACAGTAAAAAATAGAACAAATTAAATCTAACGTATCATATCCACCATCAAACCCCATCATGAATGCTTCCATTCTGGTGACATGTAGCATGGGATCATGATGTGGTGCATTAAACATGGCAAAGCCAATGATTAAAAATAAAGAAATGACTAACGCTGGAGACAAGAAATAGCCTAATACGGCTAAAATTTTATCTCTTCTATATATACAGGCCATGGTAAAAATACCGGCCATAATCGTTGTGGGTAACAACTCAAGATTCGGGAAATAAGGTTGTAAGGCAGCGTGAGTCACCACAAAGCATCTAGGCATGATGGCAAATGGCCCCAATAGGGCTAAGCCTATCCCCATTAAAATTAACCCTGGTACCTTACCGACGCGGTAATAAAACTTACCAACATCTCCGTGATACATAATGGTGCCAAATAGACCAATTAAAGGCGCGCCTACTGCTGTAACCATTAAACCGATTAATCCTACCCAAGTTAAGTAACCGGCATCTCTTCCCATTAGTAAGGGAAATATCACATTTCCAGCACCAAAGAACATCGAGAAAATGGCCAGGCCTGCTTCCCATGAGGTGGCAGAAAATGCGGGTTTAAAAAATTTAGTTAACATTACAAGATCCTACTTCATGACATCTGACAAGATTAACAAAATAGGAATAATTTTAAACCCAAAATGGAGATAAAGCTTACTTAAAATGATATTTATCAAAATAAATTGATTAAAAGTTAACTGACTTTTGTTTATTATAACAAAAATAGAAATCCACAAAAATATCCAAAAGTGTCATGCCAGCAACCTGTCCTGCGAAGCTTCTTGTCCGCCATAGCTTTAGCGAGAGCGAATAGCGTAGAAGGAACACTGGCTCCAGGAAAAAATACTATCTTCAACTCTCCTATACTGGATGCCAGCCTTCCCCCTACGCCAAGGCTTCGGCGGACAGGTCGCTGGCATGACAGATAGGGAAATTTTACTGTTCGTGTCTGTCTAATATTACAAACTGAGAAAAAATAATTTAATTATTTTTATTTTGACGCCCTTCTTGAATGAAATGACGGTTTGGCTTGAGCTTGAAACGTAGGGTGTGGCAAATCGCTAGTCGAAAAAGCTCGGGGTCTTTTACCTTTTGCTGGTTGGAAAGTATTTTTTTGATGAACATTCGCACCTTCGTTTGCAGGATGTTCTTTATTTTCTTCTTTTTTCTGATGACTAGCAGCATGTCCAATAACTGATTTTAATAATGGGATCCCTATATTAGTGAGTAATTGAATGGCTAGAGCAATAGGAGATGCGTTAGGGCCACCTGAAGCACTTTTCTTTATACCATCTAAAAAAGTATTATTAAACATCGAACCTAACGATGACAATTGGTTCCCATCAAAATTTTGACCTAACAAAGTTTTAAATAATCCTTTAGCCATTTTCATCATTGGTTTAACGGTATTTGAAATATCACCATGTTCATCAGGTGCAACTTGCGCAGCATTAACTTTAAATTTATTTGAAATTTGCTTACCGATAGCAAGCAGCATTTTTTCGAATGTATCGGCAATGTCTTCTGAATTATCACTCATATAAATTACCTCACTTTTATTTATCTATGGATATCTTAGTTTCTGACTCTGGTTCAGTTATTTTATTTTTAATAGCACCTAGCATCTCTTTTGTTGATTTTACCCCTTCTATAACAGGCAAATTTTTATCTGCATATTGTTGATCTATCTCACCTATTCTTTCGGAAGCAACTGTATATAAAACAAAAGGATCTTTGGATTTTTTATTTTTACTTTCTTCTATGAGTTCTTTTTTCATTTCTGAAAAATATTGCCTTACCAAGCCTATTTTCTCTACTTCACTTAATGTACTTTTATTTAGTAACGAAAAAATAGCTTTTACTTCGGATCGATATCTCGCGTGATGTTTGCTTACCTCTACGCCTAACGTTCTGCCAATTTTTTCAGAATAAGATTTTAAAGGAGTTTGTTTCGACAATTCATCTTTTACATCGCTTAGAAAATCTTTATAATTCATTAATGGATGCTGGTATAATAGTTCTTCTTGAGCGTTTTTATTTCTGGGCAGGGTTGCTACTACTTTTTGTTGTTTTTCTAAGCTTTTAGTGTAATCTTGATGTAAGGCTAATAATGCCTTTATGTTTTCATTAAATCTTTTTCCAATAACAGAAAACTGCCTATATAAAGGCTCTCTATATAAGATTTTTTTCAATTCATCATATTTTTTATCGTTCAGCGCATGAAGCAAGTCTATTATTCCTTTATCTTCTGATGCAAGATCCTTTGAAAATTTATTAATGGCTTTATTAAAATTAACAATACTGACTTGATGCTGTGGGTTGTCCGCAAACCATTTATTCATAAAGGGTGTAAAATGAATATCTTTGGAAATACTTTTTAATATAGTCGGTGCAATGATTTGAAGCTTATCTATTAAAGAAGGTTTTTTTGCCCCTTCGGGCATTTTCTTTCTAGGTTTTTCCGCTTCTGCAGAAGATAAATTTTCGGTATAAATGTTGTTTTTTTCTAAACTATCAAAATAACCCTTTTGAATATCTAACAACATAATGATATTTTTATCATTAAATAGCGTACTTAATCCTTCATATGAAAACCTGTTACCCTTAAGCTCTTCTTGATAATCTAAAACTTTACCTTTATGAAAAATATGTTTATTAAAGAGTTTTTTGGCATTTTTCCTGCCTTTAGTTAAATCATGGAATAAACTTTTTAAGCTTTCTCCCCTGGCAGATTCATTGAAGTCTTCATCCATAATTCTGTCTATTTGATTATATTGCTCAAAAAATTGGTGTTTTTGATGTGTTTGATTCTCGTCCATGTAACTGTCTAATTTTTCACCCTCTTCCATCATAACAAGTATAATGGGAGCAACTGATTTAAGCTTTTCCATTAACTGGCTTTCTTTTTTAGAATCATCACTCACGGACATACTATAAAGGGTATCCAATTACAAAGTAGATATGCTCTTGAGACAATGCAAAAAAAGAAAAGTTCAATAACCGATGAATGGTAGCTGGTTATCCGTTCTGACCCATTAGCAATGACTTATTTGGAGAGATTTATAAAAAAATTAAAAACTAAGCTTCACGTTATTTTTATCGAAAAGTGAGCATAAAGTTTGCATTAACTCATCTGATGGGAAAATATTCCAATCAGGAGCCAACTTAAGCGAAGCCTTTACTGATTCAGTTTGGTAATGGATTATAACCATTAAATTGCCACGTTGTTGTGTGTTAAGCAACATTTTAAATTGTTCAACATTGAATTTGGATTGATTATTCGGATTAATACATATTTCTATTTTCTTGGCAAAGCGATCTCTTGCCTGGTGAAAGTCATATATTTCATGCGCTCTAATGCGAAGCTGATTATTTTGATGATCTAACCTAATTTCACATTCGCAAACAATGAGTTTATCCTCTATCAGTACTTCTCTAAATTGTTTATACAAATCAGCAAAAACAACCACTTCTGTTTTAGCTGTCTCATCATCTAAGGTCACAAAAGCCATGCGATCGCCTTGCTTGGTGAGCATGGTGCGTATGCCTGATACAATTCCAGCAATCACTAATTTAGCCGATTTGTTTCGTTGTTGTGTTTGAGGTAATTTGTTGGCAATTTGATTATTTGAACAAGAAATATAATTGCTTAATTCAGCTTGATATGTTTGATAAAAATGTCCAGATAAACAATGCCCAAGCGTTTGTTTTTCGAGCTGTAACCGTTTGGCATCATCCCACTTTAACACATTCGTATAATCGTAAACTTGGTTGGGTGACAACGCAATTTCCGTCGTAGAGCCAAATAAATCTTGTTGTTTATGACTTTTTCTGGCTGATTCTTGTTGTGAATATTTAAGCGCCTCATCAAGATAATGTGCCATTGCTGCTCTATCTTGATTTAAACAATCTAATGCACCTGAAAAAATCAATGCTTCTAGTACGCGTCTATTGACTTTATGGGGGTCGATTTTGGCACAAAAATCAAAAAAATTATCAAATGTCTTATATTGATGACGCTTATCAATAATTTCTTGTATCGCGCCTTCTCCAACGCCTTTAATTGCACCTAATCCATATAATATTGTTTTATCTGAAATACAGCTAAAAACATATTGGCTTTCATAGATATTTGGAGCCAAGACTTCTAATCCCATTTTCTTGGCTTCTTCTAGCATGATAACCACTTTTTCTGTGTGGCTCATATCCGCCGTTAATACAGCCGCCATAAAAGGAGCGGGAAAATGTGCTTTTAACCAAGCAGTTTGATACGAAACTAATGCATAAGCAGCTGAGTGAGATTTATTAAAGCCGTAACCTGAAAATTTTTCCATGAGATCAAATATATGCGTGGCTAAATCTTGATCGACACCACGTTCTACCGCACCCTTAGTAAAAATTTCACGTTGTTGCGCCATTTCTTCGGGTTTTTTCTTTCCCATTGCGCGCCGAAGCAAATCGGCAGCGCCCAAAGTATAACCCGCTAAATCTTGTGCAATTTGCATTACTTGTTCTTGATATAAAATAACACCATATGTTGGTTTTAAAATGGGTGCTATTTTAGGATGAAAGTATTCTACTTCGGCACGACCATGTTTACGGTTAATAAAGTCGTCAACCATCCCCGATTGCAAGGGTCCCGGTCTAAATAAAGCTACTAAAGCAATAATTTCTTCGAATTGATCGGGTTTTAACCTAGCTATCAACTCCTTCATGCCTCGTGATTCTAACTGAAACACAGCTGTTGTTTGGCATTGTTTTAATAAATGATAAGTTTTAGCATCGTCAAGAGGAATTAAACTGATATCTAATTTATTTTCAGGATAAATACCACGAATATTTTGTATAGCAAAATCTATGATAGTTAAGGTTTTTAAGCCTAGAAAGTCGAATTTAATTAACCCAATTGATTCTATATCGTCTTTGTCATATTGTGCGACAATTTGTTGGCTGCCATCTTCACAATATAATGCAGTAAAGTCGGTTAGCTTTGATGGTGCAATTACCACGCCACCTGCATGCTTGCCGATGTTACGAGTAAGCCCTTCAAGTTTAAGTGCCAATTTAATTAAAGTATCGACCTCTTCTTCTTCACTGGCCATATCTGCTAATAAAGGCTCTTGTTCCAAAGCTTTGCCCAAGGTCATGCCTATTTCCATAGGTATGAGCTTGGCAATTTTATCAACAAAACCATAGCCTAAACCCAATACACGACCACAATCTCGTACAACCGCTCTTGCCGCCATGGTACCAAAAGTTGCAATTTGTGATACTGCTTCTCGTCCGTATTTTTGAGCAACATATTCTATTACTCTGTCTCGGTTGACCATGCAAAAATCAATATCGAAGTCAGGCATGGATACCCGCTCAGGATTTAAAAAACGCTCAAACAATAATTCATATTCTAAAGGGTCTATATCTGTAATGCCCAAAGCATAAGCAACTAAAGATCCTGCACCTGAACCTCGACCAGGACCGACGGGAATATCGTGTTGTTTTGCCCAAGAAATAAAATCGGCTACGATCAAGAAATAGCCGGAAAATCCCATATCCGTGATCACTTTTACTTCAAGGTCTAATCTGGCTTGATAAATATCACGACTATCTTGTTTTTGAACTAAATTATGTTCAAAACGTTTTGTTAAACCTATATTAGCCAAATGATTTAAATAGCTGTCTGTATTATACGTTTCGGGGACGATAAAATTAGGGAAACAAACCTTTCCTAAACTAAGTTCAACAGTGCAACGTTTAGCTAATTCAACTGTATTTTCTAGTGCTTCTGGTATATCGCTAAATAACTCTGCCATTTCTGTTGGCGATTTTAAATATTGCTCTTCTGTGTATTTTTTAGGTCTATCTTTAGCGCTTAATAAACACGCATCATGAATACAAACACGTGCTTCGTGAGCATCAAAATCTTCTTTAAAGATAAATCGTGTATTATTTGTCGCAACCACAGGTATATTGAATTGATGAGCCAATTGTAAAACACGATGGTTGTAGTTTTCTTGATGCGGGTGATTTGTGCGTTGTATCTCTATATAAAATCTGTCTTGTGAAAACAAAGCTAACCAATTTTGCAAATGAGACTGAGCCAAATCTGTATTTTCTGATAGCAAAGCTAAACCAATATCACCTTCTTGTGCGGCAGATAATGCAATTAATCCTTCTGTCGATGTTGGCGTTAACCAATCATAATTAACCATAGGGCTATTATTGATTCTTTTTCCTTCTCTATACGCTTTTGAAATAAGCGCCATTAAATTCAAATAGCCTGCTTGATTCTGGCAAAGCAAAATTAATTTAGGATAATTTTTGGCATCTGGAACATACAGTAAAATTTCAGCCCCTATAATAGGCTTAATTTTGTGTTTTAACGCTGCTGAATAAAATTTGACGACACCAAACACATTGCATACATCTGTGATGGCGC
Source organism: uncultured Francisellaceae bacterium (assembly GCA_964433995.1). GTDB lineage: Bacteria > Pseudomonadota > Gammaproteobacteria > Berkiellales > Berkiellaceae > CADEEZ01. Next base: position 22,765 of record CAYSTH010000012.1, read on the forward strand.
AGGCTTGAACATTTTGTTTTTTTAAATTTGAGAAAAGAGAATCAATTGTGACAACACTGTCTACAACAGAATATTCTGTGTGAAGATGTAGAGGAACAAAGGTACTCATGTTGCCTCGACAACTTGCACTAGCTGTCTAACCGGTGCAAAAGACTTCCTATGTATCTCACAAGGTCCATGTTTGCGCAAAGTCTCTAAATGTAATTTAGTACCATAGCCTTTATGTTTATCAAAACAGTATTCAGGATAAACGAGGCTCAATGCCTCCATCTCTCTGTCTCTTGCCACCTTTGCCAATACCGATGCCGCACTAATGATAGGCATAATAGCATCACCTTGTATGATTGTTTCTAAGGGAAGATGACGGTATTGAGTTGATAGTTTAGGTGATTGATTTCCATCTATATATATTTTTTGTATCGAGCCAAGAGGTTTATTAAGTGATGAGATAATAAAATCAATAACAGATTCAATGGCTCTTTTCATCGCTAATAAGGTTGCTTGTAAAATATTAATTGAATCTATTTCTTCTACCGAGCTAGATTGAATGCTAGAAAAAAGTGTCGCTTGTTGAATATCGGTAAACAAATTATCACGTTTTTTAGCTGTGAGCTTTTTAGAGTCGTTTAAACCTGAAAAAATGGGTTGATTGTTTAGATCGTACAGCACAGCTGCTGCATAAACAGAGCCTGCTAAAGGGCCTCTGCCCGCTTCATCTACACCTATAATATAATTGCTCATTTTTTTATTTCTTTAAAACCGATGCAACTGCTGCTGCTGCCAAATGATGTGTGTCTTTTAATATAAATTTATGCATTTCGATAAATTTACCTTCAATCACATCACGATAGCCTAAATCAATTAAATACCTTAACATTTTTTCTGCTATTAATTTTGGCTTGGCCTTACTTTGAATCATTTCTGGCACAATTTCTTCTTGTGCGATTAAATTAGGTAAAGCAATATATTTTGTTTTGACTAATAACTTAGCAATACAATAAGTGAGCATCGACATCTTATAAGCAACGACCATAGGTGTCTTCATTAACATCGCCTCTAGGCTAACAGTACCTGAAGCCAATAATGCCGTATCCGCTGCACCTAAAACATCTCTAGACTGATTAATAAAGCATTTTACTTCTAATTCTTTCGGCCAATACTTTTTAAATAGAGCTAATTTTTGTTCATTGGGTAAAGCGGTAACATAAACAATTTTATTTTTATGTCGTTTGTCCCATAATTCACTTAATTTTTTAGCAGAATCTGCGAATAATTTAGTATGGTATCGAATCACAGAATCGCGAGAGCCCGGTAAAATGGCAACAATAATATCTGATTCTGATAACCCTAATTTTTCACGATATTCATACTTATTCACATCGATTGGGATCTGTTGAGCTGCTAAATGACCTACACACTCATAATTGACATTAAATTGTTCATAAATGTGTTTTTCGAACGGAAATAGCAACAACACGAGATCGGTAGCTGATTTTATTTTATGAATACGACCTTGTCGCCAAGCCCAAACAGAGGGACCAACATAGTGAATGGTTTTAATTTGGTTTTTTTTGAGTTTTTTTTCTATATCTAAGTTAAAATCGGGAGAATCAATACCAACAAAAATATCGGGCTTTTTTAATAAGCAATCGTCAATAATGGTTCGACGCATTCTCAATAATTCAGGCAATCTTTTTAAAGGTTCAAAGATGCCCATAACAGACAGCCTTTCAATTGGGTAAAGCGATTGAAAGCCTTCTGCAAGCATTTTATCGCCACCTATTCCCCAAAATTCCGCTTGCGGATAAACCTGTTTTAGAGAGCGAATGAGACCTGCACCCAATATATCACCGGATGCTTCTCCTGCCACAATGGCAATTTTTTTAATACTGTTATCTAATGATTCCACGTTCTGAGTTTTTCACAAAATTAATTAATAATTCAACCCACTGAGTCGTTGGTTCTTCTGACTCACGTATTTTTTCGATGGCCTGCTCTATCGTAAGCCCTTGTCTAAATATGATTTTGTAGGCTCTCTTCAAAGAAGATATCACTTCGGCATCTAAGCCTCGGCGCTTCAATCCCTCTAAGTTTAGACCATGTGTCTCGGCAGGGTAACCCGAAACCGTGACAAATGGCGCAACATCTTTTACAACGATACTGCCACCACCGCAAAAGCTATAACTGCCGATATGACAAAATTGATGAACACCAACTAATCCACCCAAAATAGCAAAATCATTAACTGTTACATGGCCAGCTAAGCTTGCATTATTTGAGAATATAGTATGAGAACCAACTACGCAGTCATGCGCAATATGTACATAAGCCATAAACAAATTATCATTTGCAATAACTGTTTTGCCGCCACCTTGGACAGTTCCTCTTGAGACAGTCACGCACTCACGAAAAATATTGTTATCACCAATAATCAGTTGCGTGTCTTCGCCTTTATACTTCTTGTCCTGAGGGACTTCACCTATAGATGAAAATTGGAAAAATTGGTTATTTTTACCAATTTTGGTGGGACCTTGTATGACAACATGAGGCCCGACCCATGTTCCTTCATCTATTTCTACATTGGGTCCAATAACAGAAAAATGGCCAATAGTGACATTTTTGGCAATTTTTGCTTTGGGATCGATAACCGCTTTATCTGAAATCACGACTCTCTTTTCCTCATTGCGCTTAATATATCAACCGAACAGACGATTTCGCCATCTACTTTGGCATCTCCGTGTATTTTCCAAAAACTACCTTTGTGACCATTTAAAGTCACATGTAGATGCAAACTGTCTCCAGGTAAAACCATTTTTTTGAACTTAGCACGCTCAACAGAGGCTAAATAAAACAAATAATCTTTAGGCGTTGTCTTAGTGGTCACATAAGCTAAAATGCCACCTGCTTGTGCT
>CAYSTH010000013.1:0-25128 GCA_964433995.1 uncultured Francisellaceae bacterium
AAGTTTCGCTTTCTGAGAACCTTGAAAATTCAGAAGAGCTAGAACCATTCAAAGAGACAGAATCAATATCTGATTCAGAACCAGAAGAAGTAAACCCTCCTCTAGAACCAGAAGTTCACGATGAAGTGTTGAAAACAGAAACAGATATTCAAGACACTAAAGTGCCTGAGATAAAAATTGTTGATACTGATTTACCGTCAGAAGAGCCAAAACCTCTAGAAAAAACCATCATTGAAAATGAAACACAACAGTTAGAGTTTATGAAGGTGAGAGAAAATTTAAGAAAAGTTGAGTCTACCCATCTTTTTAAGTCACCTGAAAAACCCGAGCTAAAATCTATTTTAAAATCAACAGAAGATATTGATTCTTCAAGTTCCGAATCAAATACTAAAAAAGTACAATTTGCTAACCCAATTGCAAATGAGACAAATATTCAAGCTCATCCAGAAAAAGAGCAGCCTGTCGCTGTCGAGTTTGCCGCGGTGACGCATCAGGAAGATAAAAAAGATGAGCAAGAAGAAGTGGTGCCTGTAAAAGTAAAACTAGAGCCAGCAGAAGAGCAACCCGTTGTTTTTCTTCCACAGCATGAAGCTCAAAGGGCTAAAACACGTGAAAGACGAGCTCAACTCAACATTCAAAGGAATCATGATCAAGCGAATGTTTTACCAGAAGGAACAACACGCACTAGAAACAAAGTTGATCGTTTTAGCAATTCTAAGTACCACTAATTGTCGCATTTACACGTTCTGTGTAGGGGCCGACCATCGTGTCGGCCCTTTTTTATTGCTTTTTTGATGTATATGCACCATATAAAAACCAGCTAATCTTCCAAAATCAGCCACTTATCGAGAACTAGGCAGCTAGCTATTCCACTTTAAACTAGTTTTATGACATTATTGCATATCGAATTTCATATAGTTAGTTTAAATGAAGGGGTAAAGCACATGGATATGTTAAGAAATGGCATGAATATGTTAGGAAATTTATTTACTGGTGCGCAACAACCTGCTGTTCCACAACCTAAGCCAATGCCAGCTAAAAAAGCAGGTATAGGCGCTATCCCTGACGTAAATATTCCTATGGAAAAAAGCCCATCAAGCATGATGAATCATTTTATGAAGATGTTAATGGGGCAAGTAAGAACAAATTTGCAATCAGAATTCATGGCGAATCAAGCACGTGTTAACACTGAAGAAGATGAGTTAAATCCAGAAAAATCTAAATCATTTTTGCCAACAATTGGTAGAGCGGTAAAAAATGCGATGCCAACTTTATTAGGTGGCTTTATGTCACTATTAGCAAATTTGTTAAATTCATTATTAGGTTTATTCGGTGTTAAGAAATCGACTCAAGATGCGGTTGCTACTGGTCTAAAAACAGTGGGCAAAGGCTTGTTTTCTGAGAATCCTGGTGAAGGCTTAAAAAATATTGCTGAAAATGCTGCACCTGCGATGATGACAGCCTTAAATGATGCATTTAAGTTAGGTTTACCAACAGATGTGATGCAAGCAGCAACAGCCACACCTGTTTCAAAGCCTAAGCCTGTGTTTACACCATCTGCGCCACAGCAACAGGCCGGGATATTTAGTAGCGTGGTTAATGGTATCGGTAATCTGGCGAATAACACTTTAGGCGCTATTAACAATACGCTCTTTGGTCAGCCCGAACCTCAACGTAGAAGTAGAAATGGTTTTATGGGTGATTGGTGGTAAGTTAAATTGTAAATCATGAAGAAAGCCGGCTTATGCCGGTTTTTTTTGCTGTGTTTAAATAAGTTTAAATAACATGAATCAGCGATAAAACTAAAACAATGCCAATTAATACGACAAATAACGTTAATATAAACGTGAATAAAATGCCAGGTTGATAATTATTGTTTTCGATTTTCTTTTGGGTCATTTTGTAGTTAATAAAGCTTAAGAAACAAATTAGTGCTCCCATGGCTATCATGGTAATCCCAAATATCGCAGTAAACTCCTGAGTGCTCGGCGGAGTAATAGGCGCTAATCCAGTAGCTTTTTGAATAAACCCTGAAAACTGTTTTAAAAATAAAGTAAATCGTTCAATTACAAACCCAAATGCCATTAAGGCTAAGCTGGTTCTTACCCAGGCTAAAAAAGCATTTTCATTCGCCATGTGGGCGCTGAGATTTTGAGTCGAATTCATCTATAGTTCCAATAAGCTAAAACGGATTTTAAAAAACTAGTTAGATAACGTATTTTTTTAGATCGAAAAACAGTCTACTCTAAAGTTAGATGGGTATTTTTAGTATGTAAAGCAATCTGCCAAAGAGCATGAGTATGGAAAATCAGTTATGACCCTATTTCAATCCTTGTTTGTCATCCTTTCTATTATTGGTTTCGGTGTGTTTTGTCAAAAAGCCAAAATATTAAATGAAACTCAAATAGAAGGCTTTGAAATTTTTTTATTTAAAATAGCCATACCGTGTTATTTATTTGCCTCGACGATTAACAATGATTTAAATGTGCTATTAGATGTAGACTATATGCTAAGTTATGCCTCGGCTTTCTTTGGCATGGCTATTCTCATGTCTCTGGCTTTTTATAAACATCAAACAGCCAAAGAGCTTTGTATTCATATTCTTTCTTCAAGTTATGTGAATGCAGCGATATATGCATTACCTATCATTACTTTTTTATTAAGAGATCCCACGGCAGGTATCTTAGGTAATTTAGTGCAAGTGGTGTTTCTTCAACCTATCATGGTGATTATCTTAAGTTATGTTTCACATAAAGATAAATCTATACGTAGAACGTTTAAAACTATTTTAACAACCCCTCTAATTATGTTTCCGGTTGTTGGTTTAACGTGTAATTATTTTAATTTAATCCCTTCTATTGTGGTGACAGGTATTATTCAAAGCCTAGGCGATGGCGCATCGAGCATTGCTTTATTTTCTTTTGGTTTGACATTAGCTAGCGTAAAATTAAGCAAAGAATTCTTAAACAAAAAATTGGTTTTTATCGTAGTAGGTAAAAATGTTTTACACCCCTTGTTTGCTTTTTTACTTGGAAAGTATGTCTTCCATCTCGAAGCCTATTGGCTATATTCTCTGGTAATTGCCACATCAGCACCTACAGCTTTTGTGATATATATTATATCCAAGAATTTTGGGGTAGAACCTGAATCGGTTAAAAGAGTGGTGGCCATTAGTTCGATGGTGTCATTAGTATCTTTGGTTATTATTGCGAGTGTATTGGGTTAAAATTTAACCTCGCAACTTCAAACTCGCCTCACCCAATCTTTTACCCAAAGCGATGCATAATTTTTTTTCTGCCTCGGCAATAGGTAAATCGCTTTGTTCTCCTGCTAAATGGCTAGGGCCATAGGGTGTACCGCCTGCTGTTGTGGTCAGTAATTCAGGCTCACTATAGGGTAGTCCCATAATCATCATACCGTGATGTAACAAAGGCATCATCATGGTCATAAGGGTCATTTCTTGACCGCCATGCAGGCTGCTAGTAGAAGTAAACACGCCGGCAGGTTTATTAATTAACCCACCCGATAACCAAATAGAGCTGGTATTATCCCAAAAGTGTTTTAAAGGGGCTGCCATATTACCAAATCGAGTAGGGCTGCCTAGTGCAAGGCCAGCGCAATGGATTAAGTCTTGTAGTTCACAATAAGGTGCGCCAGAACTGGGCACTTGAGGAGCAGGCTCTGAAATAATGGTATTCACAGGCGGTACAGTACGAAGCATCGCAGAAATGCCCTGAACGCTTTCAACGCCTCTGGCGATATGTTCGGCCATTTTTTGGGTTGCGCCACTGCGAGAATAGTATAAAACTAATACATAAGGAGAATGCGCCATGAAAAATAATCCTAACCAAAATAATGTTGAATATATATATAGAAAGTATGGTATCACAGGTATTGTACAGGGCGTATATTATAGGCAAAACACCCAAGAACAAGCTACTCGCCTTGGCCTGGTTGGCTGGGTCGAAAATCAAAGTAATGGAGATGTATTTGTTTGGGTAAAAGGACGATTGTCATCCATGATGCAATTAGAAAATTGGTTAACCATTGGCCCGCCTAAAGCCGTGGTGACGAGTGTCACCGTTTTAAATTTGACCTCAGAAGAAATACAAAAGCTAGATAATTCAACGGATTTTACTATTTTGCGTTAAGCTTATTTGTCTGGTTCATTTTACTTAAAAAAGTGAGCCATTAATAAACGTTGAGATACACACATTTAAAAATGCACTTCAAACTCGAATTATTTCGTTCCAATAGTAATACCAGATTAATGGTAATTGTATAAGAAAAAATAATAAGATATCATACTGACTTTATTAAGTCTTTATTAAACTTATATATGGAGAATTTTATGGATGCTAACACGACAGTCACTCCACCTAGCAGTGATAAAAGCAATAAACGCCCACGAATAGATAATAACAACAATAATGGTAATGAAAATCTTACAAAACGTGTTAAAAGAGAAATGCCTGCTTTAGAGGTACTTAATTATCTTAATCATTCTGCAAGAGAAAACATGCTGTATTCAGCAATCAAAAAACATGACTTAGAGATGGTGATGTTTGTGGTAGAAAATTCACAGGAAAATTTCGACACCGTATCGAGCCAAAAATATGTTCTTGAAGAAAAACTTTCAAATAAGAATGGTGAATTTCATAACCCTGTATCAGCGGCTGTACTAGTCAACTCATATGAAATAACAGAATATTTTTTAAGCAAAAAATTCCAGACTTTTTTTAAAAATCCAGAAAATCGCCTTTCGGTTAATGCAATAGCAGTTGCCTGTGTCACTGGTAATTGCAAAATGCTCCAATTACTTATTGATCATGAGCAAGAAGCATTATTATCATGGCCAGAAGATCTGCCTTTACACATCCTCTTAGCAATCAGATGGAATAATTATAATACAATTGAAGTGCTTCAACAGAATGGGGTAGATATAAATTCATTATGCCCTACGCAAAAAGAAACAGCCTTACATGTGGCAACTCAGATGAATGCTTGTGATTCAATAAAAATGCTCATTAAACTCGGTGCAAATATAAATATTCTTAATAAAGACAATTATACCCCACTTTCCATGGCTGTGAAAAATAAGAGCTTTGATGCGGTAAAAGAGCTATTAAATAATGGGGCAAATTTTTTTATCGAGAGCACTGATAATAAAAATGCAGTGCAACAAGCTTTGCAACATAAACATAATCCTGATGCAAAAAAATCTCTACTTCAACTTCTTGCGTTAGAAAATAATTTTGGAAAAAATCGAATAAAAGAGGCAGCGGCACAAGGAACTTTTGATATCACTGTGATTTCAGAACGCTTAATGAATGAATTAAAATTTGATCGTTCTGAAATGCTTAAAGACAATGCAACATACTATTTACTAGATAAGTTGCTAACGGATCAGAAGACTAAAGTGGTAGCGACAAGCATTTTGAAAGAGACGATAAGTCAAAATTTAGATTTACAGCAATCAAAAGAAGAGCAAGAAAAGATCTTAAAGCAAAATCAAGAATATATTACTGGAATGCAGATTTTTAGTAATGTACCTGATGAGGCTAAAAGAATAATCTTATCTTTTCTCTTTCCAACTCACCTTCCTACCAACACACCGTTGGAATCAAGAAAGGCAGTGGAAATTGCGGATGTCGTCTTTTCCAGTCGATATGCCAAAAAGTAGATAATAGCTGGCCCTTCTCAGTGGTATACCCAAGAGAAGGGCTAATTTTTTATGCTTTTGTGAGTGGCAACAGAAAATCCATTACAGAATTTAAGTCAATTTCACGCGCACTAGTGTCAGTTCGGTGCTGGTATTCAATTTTGCCGGCATCTAAACTGCGTTCACCTAATACTAATCTATGCGGTATACCAATCAACTCAGCATCGTTAAACATCACACCAGGTCGTTCTTTACGATCGTCTAATACCACATCAATACCTGCTTTTAGCAAATCTTGATAAATATTTTCAATGGCCTCACGAATACGGTGCGATTTTTGATAATTCATCGGTAATAAAATCACTTGGAAGGGCGCAAGTGCGCTAGGCCAAATAATGCCTTTGTCATCATGATGTTGTTCAATGCTTGCCGCGACGATACGAGACACCCCAATACCATAGCAACCCATTTCTAAGACAACCGATTTGCCTTGCTCATCGAGGACTTTTAATCCCATTGCTTCAGAATAATTATTGCCAAGCTGGAAAATATGACCCACTTCTATGCCTCGGCAAATATCTAAACTGCCTTTGCCATCGGGACTTAAATCACCTGCCACGACTTTGCGTAAATCAAATTTTTCAGGTAAAGGCAGGTCACGTTCCCAATTGACATGAATATAATGGTTATCGGCTTGATTTGCACCACAAGAAAAATCGCTCATGGCAAATACATCTGGGTCGCCAATCATGGGAATTTGGCCCGATAGTTCAATAGGCCCGACAAAGCCGGGAGGGCATTTGGCCACTGCTAAAACTGTTTCAACAGACACTAATTCAAAAGGAGAAGCCACAAGAGGGTGTTTTTGTGCTTTGATTTCGTTTAATTCGTGATCGCCTCTTAACAATAAAGCCACCACAGGGTGTGCTTCATCACGGCCTTTTACTAACAAGGTTTTTAAAATTTGACTGGTTTGAAGCCCCATATATTTAGCTTGTTCAGCCACCGAAGTAATGCCAGGCGTAGGCTTAAGTGATTTAGCGGCAGTAGCAGGAGCACGTGTAGCTTTATTTTCTAGGTGCGTGGCCAATTCCACATTAGCGGCATAATCACTGTTTTCACAGAAAGCAATGGCATCTTCACCAGAGTCTGCCAGCACATGAAATTCATGAGAGCCACTTCCACCAATGGCGCCTGTATCGGCTAATACCGCTCTAAATTTTAATCCTAAACGGGTAAAAATAGCTGAATAAGCTTGATAGAATTTTTCATAAGTGTTTTCTAAACTGGCTTTGTCTACATGAAAAGAGTAGGCATCTTTCATCAAAAATTCACGAGCGCGCATCACGCCAAATCTGGGGCGAATTTCGTCTCTAAATTTAGTTTGAACCTGATAAACCGCAACAGGAAGTTGTTTATACGATTTTAATTCGCGCCGCATTAAATCGGTGACGACTTCTTCGTGAGTCGGGCCAAAGCAATAATCACGTTCACTGCGGTCTTTTATTTTTAATAATTGACCACCAAATTTTTCCCATCTACCGGTTTCTTCCCAAAGCTCGGCAGGTTGTACCGCAGGCATGAGTAATTCCATTGCACCAATTTTGTTCATCTCTTCTCGAACAACGGCTTCAACTTTTCTAAGTACGCGTAAGCCCATGGGCAGCCAAGTATATAAACCGGCACCCAATTTGCGAATCATGCCGGCTCTATACATTAATTGATGGCTGATTAATTCAGCATCTTGGGGGACTTCTTTTAAAGTGGCTAATAAAAACTCAGATAAACGCATAAAACTACCTACATGCTATCCAATAATAAATTTAGATTGGGGAAAATTGTGTTGCAAAACCAATAAATAATCTTGTGCCATGCCATTCATGCCAAGTGCACGATAGCTCTTAATAATCACGCTTAAGGCTTCTTCTACGGCAGGTGTTTGGTCAAAGTGATCTAAAATATAATTACCTCTGTTAACGGCTGCAACGTAGGCGCCTTTCTTAAGGTAAAATCTAGCAGTGTCTAATTCACCTAGTGCAATGGTATTTCTTAAATACACCATGCGTTTTTTGGCATCGGGTACATAAGCACTGTTAGGGAATCTATTCACTAAAGTTAAAAACTCATGAAAGCTTTTTTTGGCTGAGGTTTGATCTCTCTCATGTCTTTCCATTGGAAAATATCTGTCCCCAAATCCTAAAGACTCATGAGAAGAAATTAAGCCTTTCATATAATAGGCATAATCGACATTGGGGTGTCTTGGGTGTACGCGGATAAACCGTTCGGCAGTGGCAGCAGCCGAAGCAAAATCATCGGCCTGATAATGCGTATATATCGCCAATAAAAGCGCCTTGTCCGCATAATCACCAAAAGGGTAGCGAGCGTCTAAAGCTTCGAGTGATTCAATGGCTTGATGATTATTGCCTTTTTTTACTTGTTTAATGGCTTTGTGATATAGCTGTGCATCGCTATATTTGTCATATTTGGCTTCTTTTTTCTGTTCCGCTTTGTTATCGGAGGCACAGCCCACGAGTAAACCTAAACTGAAAAGTGCAAGAGTGGTAAATTTTGCGATATTGACAAAGGTTTTGTTGAGCGTCATGCCTCGTCCTTTTTTGGCCTAATTCTATTGAGCGTCTAATCGAAGGAGTCTAACCGAATGAGGTCTTTCTGGCAAACGAGCATCTATGTTAGAATTTAGGCTTATTTAAAATCAAGAGACAAGCCGGTTAACTTAAAAATAAATATGAATAAAATTCAAGAAATCAATTTAGATGCTGTTTTACCCGAAGAATTTAAAAACTTAAGGCTGGATAAGGCACTTGCCACGGTATTTAGCCAATATTCTAGAGAAAAAGTACAACAATGGATACAACAAGGTGTGGTGTTGATTAACGGGACACCCATTACAAGCATTAAACACAAAGTGCAGGGCGGCGAAACGGTTGTGATTAAAACCGAGCTAGAAGTCATGCGCGATGACGAAGGACAAGCCATAGAGCTAGATATTATTTACGAAGATGATGATATTTTGGTTATAAATAAGCCAGCCGGCTTAGTTGTTCACCCGGGTGCTGGCAATGTTCAAGGGACATTGCTCAACGGTCTGTTGCATCACACGCCAGAACTAAGAGTATTACCCAGAGCAGGGATTGTTCATCGACTCGATAAAAATACATCGGGTTTAATGGTTGTGGCTAAAACCCTAGAAGCTTATACCAGCTTAGTAAGAGCCTTATCTTCTCATGAGGTTGAGCGAACTTATTATGCCGTCGTAAAGGGCGAAATGATTTCAGGCGGGACGATAGATAAGCCTATGGCGAGACATCCCCATAAGAGAACACTCATGGCGATTGTTGAAAGCGGTAAACATGCTGTCACACATTACCGGGTACAAGAAAAATTCAAAGGCCATACCTTGCTTAGGGTAAATTTAGAAACAGGCCGAACGCATCAAATCAGGGTGCATTTAAGTTCTATCAGATATCCTATCGTGGGAGACAAGCTATACGGCTGGCGTCATCAAATGCCCAGAGGTGGAGAAAATGCGGTCAGTGAAGCAACGGCAGGGTTAAATCGCCAATTGCTGCATGCTAAAGCATTGGCTTTTAGTCATCCTATTACAGATGAAGCATTATCTTTTGAAGTAGATTTACCGGAAGAGTTTATTAAGATACTAGCGGCAATGCGCGAACAGGGTTAATCTTTCAAGTATGACATTATGGATAACACCAGATTGGCCCGCGCCAGATAACATACAGGCGATTTGCACAACCGTTGCTTTTGGTAATTTGGCAACACATGCTGGTGGGCAGAAATATGTTTTAGTGGATAGAAAAAGGCTGCGAGAAGAATTTAAGCTGTCGTGTGAGCCTGGTTGGCTTAATCAGACACATTCTAATCATGTGAGTGTGATTAAAAAACCCATTCAAGGTGCAGGAAGTGTCATCGAAGATTGTGATGCAAGTTATACAACATTGCCAGAACAAGCTTGTGTGGTGCTCACAGCAGATTGTTTGCCCTTGTTGCTTTGCGATAAATCGGGTCAACAAATTGCAGCCATTCATGCAGGCTGGAAAGGATTAGCCAATGGTGTGATAGCTAAAACGGTGAGTTGTTTTACTCAGCCTGAAGATATTTTAGTTTGGTTAGGGCCGGCTATTGGTCCGCATGCTTTTGAAGTTGGACAAGATGTCGTTGATATATTTTTAGCATTAGACGCTGATAACCAACAAGCTATTCAACCTAAAAATACGCCTAACAAATATCTTATCGATATTTATCAACTTGCCAAAATACAACTGGCTAAATTAGGGGTATATCATACTTATGGGGGCGAATATTGTACTAATTCGCAACCAGATTTATTCTATTCTTATCGGCGAGATAATCAGATGGGCAGAATGGCCAGTATGATTTGGAAAAAAAGATAACCCTAATCCCTCTTGAAAATACTGATTTTGTCGCCATCCTCATTGCATATGATAAATAATATAGCGAGAAAATCATGGCCAGAATGGATAAATTCACCACTAAATTTCAAACTGCCTTAGCGGATGCTCAGTCTTTGGCATTAGGTCGCCAAAACCCGATGATAGAGCCTGAACACGTGTTGTCAGCTTTATTAGATCAAGAAGGTGGCACTATCCGTCCACTTATCCTGAAAACGGGTGCAAATATTTCGCAACTCAAAAGCAAATTAAATACGGCGCTAGACGAAATACCGATTTTATCTAATCAAACAGGTGAAATTAGGGTGAGTGATGAACTGGCCAAATTGTTAAATTTAGCAGATATTCAATCACAAAAATTAAAAGACAGTTTTATCTCTAGTGAAATGTTTTTGCTTGCCATCATGGAAGATGCCAACTCTAAATTAAATAAATTATTAAAATCGGTTGGTATTGAAAAAAATAAATTATTATCAGTCATCGAAAGTTTAAGAGGTGGTGAAACGGTGCAAGATGAAAGCCAAGAAGAACATCGTCAAGCTTTAGATAAATACACAATCAATTTAACAGAACGAGCAGAGAAAGGTAAGCTCGATCCGGTTATTGGTCGAGACGATGAAATCCGCCGAATTATTCAAGTGTTACAGCGTAGAACCAAAAACAATCCCGTTATCATTGGTGAACCTGGCGTGGGCAAAACAGCCATTGTCGAAGGTCTTGCACAACGTATTGTGAATAATGAAGTACCCGAAGGCCTAAAAAATAAGCGTGTTTTGGCGCTCGATATGGGGGCTTTGATTGCTGGGGCAAAATATAGAGGTGAGTTTGAAGAGCGTTTAAAGGGCGTACTAAAAGACTTATCTAAACAAGAAGGTGAAGTAATCTTATTTATCGATGAAATTCACACCATGGTAGGTGCGGGTAAAGCAGAAGGCTCAATGGATGCTGGCAATATGCTCAAACCTGCTCTTGCACGGGGTGAATTACATTGTGTGGGGGCAACCACTTTAGATGAATATCGTAAGTATATCGAAAAAGATGCCGCGTTAGAACGTCGCTTCCAAAAAGTATTGGTCGATGAACCTTCAGTAGAAGCCACCATTGCTATTTTGCGTGGTCTAAAAGAACGTTATGAAGTGCATCATGGGGTGAATATCACCGATCCGGCTATTGTGGCGGCGGCCATGTTATCTAAACGATATATTACCGATAGAATGTTGCCCGATAAGGCTATTGATCTCATAGACGAAGCAGCTTCTAGAATCAGAATGGCCATCGATTCTAAACCCGAAGAAATGGATAAACTAGAACGAAAATTAATTCAATATAAAATTGAGCGCGAAGCCTTAAAAAAAGAAAGAGACGAAGCCTCAAAACAACGTCTTGAAAAACTCAACGAAGAAATTAATAAAGTGGGTAGAGAATATGCCAACCTAGAAGAAATTTGGAAAGCAGAAAAAACCACTTTACAAAACAGTCAGCATATTAAAGAAGCTTTGGACAAAGCACGTATAGAATTTGATGCCGCCAGCAGAGCCAACGATTTAGCGAAAATGTCAGAATTGCGCTATGGTCGCATTCCAGATTTAGAGCGTAAATTACAAGTGGCTCAGCAAAATGATTCAACGACAAGTTCGCAACATAAATTGCTGGGTAATGAAGTCACCGATGTTGAAATTGCCGATGTCGTTGCCAAGTCAACCGGTATACCTGTGTCAAAACTGCTTGAAGCCGAAAAAGAAAAATTATTACAAATGGAGCAAGTTTTGTCAGGTCGCGTAGTAGGCCAAGACGAAGGCGTTAAAGCCGTAGCAGATGCCATTAGAAGGGCTAGGGCAGGGTTATCCGACCCTAATCGTCCTGTTGGGTCGTTTTTATTTTTAGGTCCAACTGGCGTGGGTAAAACAGAGTTATGCAAAGCATTAGGACAATTTTTATTCGATTCTGAAGCTTCATTAATTCGAATAGATATGTCTGAGTTTATGGAAAAACATTCGGTCGCCAGATTAATAGGTGCGCCTCCTGGATATGTTGGTTATGAAGAAGGTGGATATTTAACCGAAGCGGTACGCAGACGCCCTTATTGTATCGTGTTATTAGACGAAATCGAAAAAGCCCATAGCGATGTGTTTAATATTTTACTACAAGTGTTGGACGATGGCCGATTAACAGACAGTCAAGGCAGAACCGTTGATTTTAGAAATGCAGTTATTGTGATGACCTCTAATATTGGTGCAAGTGCTATTCAAGAAATGGCTAATAAACCTTATGAAAAAATTAAAGCAAAAGTCATGAGCATGCTTTCAGAACATTTTAAACCAGAATTCTTAAACAGAATCGATGAAATGGTGGTGTTCCATTCCTTGGACAAAAATAATATCGAAAAAATTGCTGAGTTCCAAATCAATATTTTACGCGAGCGTTTAAAAGAGAGAGATTTAGATTTGACTATCACTCCCAACGCGATGGATAAGCTGGCAGAAGTGGGGTACGATCCTATTTATGGCGCCAGACCTTTAAAAAGAGCCATACGTCAGTACTTAGAAAATCCTCTATCACAAGAATTATTAAAAGGGAATTTTATGCCAGGTGATACGATTAAAATCGATTTTGAAAAAGGCCAGTTTTTGTTTACCTAAAAGAACTCTCTCTTTGCAGTGGTAGCTGCAACAGTTGCTAGCCCCGTCTGAAGTTGCAATAAGCAACGGAAGATGGGGTAAAATATTTCTCCAGTTTTTATCAACCGCGGTAGCGGTGTAACATTATTTAATGAATATACACTAAAAAATCATTTGACATTCAACTAACAAATAAATATCATCTCAATCTTATTAAATTATTTAGAGTAATTATTTATGAAAGAGATGACAAACAGTCAATTACACGCAGTAACAGGTGGTAAAGGTTTAATTAAGGCCATTGTAGGCGCTGTGATTGGTAAAAAGATTGTGGCTGAAATCAAAAAGAATTTACAGCCAAATAAACCAAAAATCCCAACACCCGTTAAAAAGGCTTAATACTAGGTCATTAAGTTCTCAGCAGTCATTTCAGGCAGAGGATTATTCACGGGGGAATAATGTGAATCATATTTTGCTTGTTCGTTATTCTGAAAATTTAATACATCTGACAAATTGAGGGTGTTATTCATATTTGTCGGCGTGTTAGATAATGCAGTTTCTAAGTTTGTGCATTTTAAAATAGTGCCATCTGAAAATTTAATTTCCTGAACAGGGTTAAGAAGTTCATTGGTAAATTTTTGAATGGTGATTTTATCTGTTGTTTTTAAAATAGACAGTGTCACATCAGCATCTTTTTGAAAAGCCGTAATTTCAGAAGGGAATATGCCTTTTTTAAATTCTAAAATATTGAGTTTTTCACTGAGGCTTTCTTTTTTTTCATTTGCTTGAATGATATCTTGTCCGTCACCTTTGCCAAAAAGATAAGTGTCATTTCCTAAGCCTCCCACTAAAGTGTCATTACCAGGTCCACCGTTGAGGATATCGTCGCCTTCTTCGCCATAAAGTTTATCATTACCCGGTCCACCAGCGATGACATCATTGCCTTTTCCACCAAAAATACGATCATTACCAGGCCCACCTTGAATTAAATCATCGCCATCGTGACCATAAATTAAATCATCGCCGCCTTTACCATCAATCTTATCATCACCAGATGTTCCCACAATGGTATCAGCGCCCTCTGTACCTTGAAGCAAAAATGACAGCATTTTATTCAGATCCCATATGGTGCCATCTTGAAATTTCATTTGTTGAATAGGGTTAGAATCGTTAAGAGGGTTATTATGAAAAAAGAAATAACTTAAAGCGATTTTATCAGCAGTGCCTGCAATAGTCACAATCATGTCTGAACCTTTGCGTGAAAGTTGAACGTCGGCAGGAGAGATGCCCGATTTAAATTCTAAGGTATTTAATCTATCATTCACATCACCTGAGAATTCGCCACCTGATATGGTGTCTTGTCCATCCCCTTTACCAAAAAGATAGGTATTATTTCCGTAACCACCTCGAAGGCTATCGTTACCTGGTCCACCATCTAAAATATCGTCGCCGAGTCCGCCAATCAGTGTATCATTACCAGGTCCACCAATTAAAAGATCATCACCTTCTTCGCCGTAGAGTGTATCATTACCTAGTCCACCGTTTAGGGTATCGTTGCCTTTGCCGCCATATAAACGATCGTTTCCAAGGCCGCCTAGAATGGTATCATTGCCATCGTGACCATAAATTAAATCATCACCCCCTTTACCATCGATAAAGTCATCAGCAGGGGTGCCATGTATTGTATCAGCTGCATCGGTTCCATTTAGTAGCGCATTTACCATTTTTTCTATATCCCATATTGTGCCATCATGAAATCTAACCTGTTGAATTGGGTTAGACGCGTTTAAAGGTGTATTTTTCAGAAAAAAAGAATCAATCTTAATTTTGTCTGTGGTACCTAAAATCGATAAAAAGAGATCCGATCCTGTACGTTCAGCATGAATATTATCAGGTGAAATGCCAGCTTTAAACATCAAAATGTTTAATTTTTCATTTAAATTTTCACCATAGTCATTGCCTGATATCGTATCTTCTCCATCTCCTCTGCCAAAAAGGTAAATATTATTTCCAGGGCCACCACGCAAAAGATCATTGCCCGGACCGCCGTCTAGAATATCGTCGCCTTCATTGCCACTAATGGTATCATCACCTGGCCCACCAAAGATAAGATCATCTCCAGCATTGCCAGTTAAAAAATCATTTCCAGCACCACCATAAATCAGATCATTGCCATCATGACCATGAAAAGTATTGGCATTCATATCTCCAGAATATGCCTCGTCTTTGACAGAGATCGCTTTTTCAGAGGGAGTGATAAAAGTTAAGCCACTTGCATTAATGGCATTTTTAATTTCTGGATGGGTTGGGGCTAATGCCAAAATGGTTTGTAAAGTATTGATACCAGGCCATCCCATTCCTAAGAGCAATTTACCATGATGATGGTAAAGATCTAAATACAAAGCCGTGCCTTCAAACAAGCTTTCTTTCATTGTTTGATTCAGCATTTGCTTAAGAGGGTCGAAATCATAATGTATGCCAGTTTCATTCACATTTACTTCTATAGCATTCAGGTATTTATCTAAATATAAAGCAGGCATAAAATTGTGACTGACATCATCAACTAATCGATTCCATAAATCTTCAATTTGAGGCATGCCTGTTTCTGGCTCAGGTATATTCACACGAATAAAACCTGGCACACTCGATAAAGCACCATTTTGAGTTTGATTAATCAGAACAGTCAAAGGGAGATCTTCATTGAGTTCTTGAGGTGATTTTACTCTAGGCTGATAGTTAACCGCATCAGTATATATTTGTGACCATTTTAGAAAAGTATGGCCAGAAAAGGCTTCATATACATAAAGTTTTGTTAATTTGTCTGTCATGTTTTCATACATGGTATCAAAACTAGCTAGGTCATCGATTGATAGCGTTGCACGAAATTCAGCGCGTTCAGCGTCACTGGCTTTAATTGCTACCTGCATCCAATTTTTTTCTTGCTCATTTTTAGGTTCACTTAAAATTAATCCATAGCCGCTGTTTAATGCTTGTTTGCTTGCACTGGCATATTCAGGAGAGTTTCCCCATTCTTTTAATAAAGTGGATATCGCATTTTTGTATTCTTGGCGTGTAGGCGCTGTTTTGACTTGAGTTAATAGATTTATTAATTTGGGATTGAAAGTGGCTGCTTGTTGAAAATCTCGCACCCATCCACTGCCTTTTAAATCGGGTAGTAGTTTGCTTCGTTGAGTTCTATATCAGAAAATGAATGAGAAAAATTATTTTGAGATAAAATAAAGCTGGCTATTTTGCTTGTAGTACCATCAGCACGTAAAAAACTACCAATGTGTGTCAGTAGTCCATCACCATAATTCATTTTAGTGTATCTATTGCTTAAATCAATGCTGATAATGCCACAATCAGATAACGTTTTGAGTTCATGTTTTTGGCTGATGCCATCCAAGTTATAATCTTGCCAAATCCGTAATTTAGAAAATAGAGCATCTTTTGTATCAAAAAAGCCATCGTTTGCTCCAATTATCTGTTTATGAACTTTGCTGCCTGTGTCTAGGTCTTTTAAGGCTTCAAAACCGTTTAATGCTTTTTGGCCGTTTGATAATATAAATTCATCTCCGAATAATTCTTTGCCAGAATCAATCAAGCCGTTATCATTACGATCCCACACTAATATGCCATCTCCAGGATCTGCCCATCCTGTGTTCGTTTTGATGCCATCCCCGTTGGAGTCAAACATCACACCAGCAGATAAGGGCGTAATTTTAAAGCCATTATTGTCGAGATCTAATATTAATGGGTCGGCGTATTTGAATGTTTTCATTTTGGGGTCGGGGGTGGTGCCGATGAGTTTAGATATTTTGAGATCTTTTGCTTGATCATAAGGGTTCCAAGCCCAAGTGGTGACCCCAACTATATTCGGTGCTCCAGATTTTTGCCATAAATCTACCGCGACACCTACGCAGTTTTTACTAGAATGAAGAGGAGCTCCTTCTCCCATAAAAAAATAATGAGGAGGGTTTTCAATGAGGTTTTTTGCATGTGCTAGAAAACTTTGATATTGAGTGTCATTTACTTCGTAGAATGGAGTAAAGTACTGGAATTCATGTAAATCTTTTATTTTAGTAGCACCTAATTTAACATCAATTGTACCAGGTCCATATAGACTACCTTGTTTTTTAGGAGCAAGACCGTATCCATCATAAGTTCCATTTTCATGTTTAATTACAAGAAAAGTATGGGGAATGTAATCGTATCCAGCAATATCTATATACATCGCAATTTTTTTCATTTATTTATTTCCAATTTTATTAAGTAATCATTACTGCCAAAAGTGTATCTTAAGCCTAGATATTCTTCTTTATCTTTTGGAAAAACTCTGAAGGAAATGGGTATTCCTCCTGTTATTTTTATTCCTTCTTGAATAAAGAAGTCTACAATATGAGATGCAAGTTTTTTGTCGATTTGGTCATATAGATTTAAATATATCCTTTTAGTACTGCCTTCATGAGACATTGAAACACAGTCTTCAATATTTAAGCATAATCCTTGTTTTACAAGTGTTTTTCGCAAAGCTTCTTTGAGTTCATATGTTGCATCCGGCGTTGCTCCTCCTGCTATAGATGGTTCAATATAAAAACTTCCTAAAAAAGCAATAAAAGAGTACAAGAATATTTTTTGTAATGTTGTTTTGTTTTTTTTGGTTTTAAATGACATGATTTTTTCCTTTATTTAGCGTTAATTGTATTAGATGATCTTTTTTGCTAAAAAAATCTTGATTTACATAATCATCATGAGGTTTTGGAAAAACAGATAAAGTGATAGGAGTTCCTTCACTTATTTTTAAAGCTTCTTCGGTAAAAAAAGCCACGGCATGGGAAGTAACCGCTGTGTCAGTTTGGCCATACATATTTATATAGACTCTTTTAGTTCCTTCCGTGAAGGTTTCAATCATTTTTCCACAGGTTTGTTCGCTATCACAAACTTTATGTTTAATCAAATATTCAATTAAGCCATCAATCATTGGGACTACATAAGGTGAAGTGGCTCCTCCAGCTATAGCTTGTTCAATATTAGATGTTCCTAAAAAAGAAATAAAAGAGTAAATAATTATTTTTTGTAATGTTGTTCTGTTTTTTTTGGTTTTAAAGGGCATGATTTTTTCCTTTATTTAGCTCCAGATTTATCAAATATTCGTTATTCCCAAAGGCGTATTTAAAGCCCATATAATCATCATGAGATTTGGGATAAAAAGATAAAGTGACGGGAGTTCCTTCAGTTAGTTTCATTGCATTTTCAGTGAAAAAAGCTACTGCATGAGAAATAACTGCTATATTAGTTTGGTTATATATATTTATATAAACTCTTTTAGTTCCCTCAGTTCGCGCTTCAATCATTTTTCCACATGTGTTTTTGCTATCACAAACTTTATGTTTAACTAAGTATTCAATCAAACCATCAATCAGTGGATCCACATAAGCAGAAGTAGAACTTCCAGCCATGGATTGTTCAATGTGAGATGTTCCTAAAAAAGAAATAAACGAATATAATATTATTTTTTTTAATATTGTTCTGTTTTTTTTGGTTTTAAAGGGCATGATTTTTTCCTTTATTTAGCTCCAGCTTTATAAAGTATTCTTTGTTCCCAAAGGTGTTATAATAATCTAATGCTCTTGGGTAGCTAAATAAAGTTATAGTTGTTCCATTGGTAATTTTTAATCCTTCATTAATAAAAAAAGAGGCAACATGAGAAAAAAACAGAGTATTAGATTGTTCATACATACTTAAATATATTTTTGAGTATCCTGCAGCTTGGATTTGAAGCATTTTTTTACATACATCATGATCTTTACAAATATTTTCCTTAATAAGGGATTTAATTAATTCATTTTTTAAAGTATCCGCATATGGAGAAGTACCACTTCCAGCTATAGATTGTTCAATATAAAAACTGCCTAAAAAAGCAATAAAAGAGTACAAGAATAGTTTTTGTAATATTGTTCCGGATTTTTTGGTTTTAAAGGGCATAATTTTTTACTTTATTTAGCGTTAATTGTATTAGATGATCTTTTTTGCTAAAAAAATCTTGATTTACATAATCATCATGAGGTTTTGGGTAAACAGAAAAAGTGACAGGGATTCCATTGGATATATTTAATGCTTCTTCAATAAAGAATGCAACTGTATCAGGAGTGAGTGATGTGTCAGTTTGGTCATACAAATTTAAATATATTCTAGAGCTACCTTCATGAGACATTGGTGCACAATGATCGATATTTGAGCATATACCTTTTTCAAAAAGCTTTTTGGCCAAAGCTTCTTTGAGTTCATACGTTGCCTCTGGTGTTGAATCCCCAGCTATTGATCTCTCAATGTAAAAGACACAACTAAGTAATAATGGCAAAAGAAAGAGTGTTATTTTTCTGAATAGTATTTTTGACTTAAAAATCATCAATTAATTCCTTTTTAGCACATTACCCAAATTTCTACATACCGCGCTTTATACGTGGTATCCAGAATGCATTTATCTAAGCCATATTCACTGGATACCGCGAACAAGTTGCGGGATGTAGAGAGTGAGAGGGGCATTATTTTTTTTCTATATCTAACCTCAACAAAGGCTCCTCAGGCGAGAAAAAATCTTTAAGATCGAAAGCACTGGCTTTAGGGGTAGAGAATGCTTTGAAGGTGATGGCTTTATTTTGATTATATTTATTTGCATTTTGAACTAAATATTTGCCTATTGCGGCAGAGAGTACTCTATCATTTTGGTTGTAAAGCTTAAGATAAAATCTATTTCCACCTTTACGGTATAAATGAATATTGTCTGCACAAGTGGTACTGTTTTCACAAAACTTTTGGTTTACCAATTCGTCGATTAAATTTTGATAAAGTGCATTTTCTTGTTCAGAAAAACGACTGCTACTAATAAGGGAAGTGGCAACAAAAATAGAGGCAAACAACGTGCCTAATAGAATAATGCTGGTTCGAGAAAAAGGAATTTCGATTTTATTTATTTTGGGCAGCATGATTTTTCTCCTGATTGAGCTATTTTTTTTAATTTATTTTATTTTTGAGAAAAGAAGATATAGAAAAGTAGTGGGGTAATTATTGTCCTTAATTAAATTGATTCCGTCTATATAATAGAGCACATTCTAGCATGCTTGATTTAAAGTGAGAATATCGACATAAAAAAATCATTTAACCAACTATTATAATTTGAAGAAAATTTTTTGTATTTATTATGATAAATTTTATATAGCATGATTAATAATATAAGTTTGTTGTTTATTGGCATGATTTTCCCCGGACACCACTGCGCTTCGCGGGAGAGGGTTGGGGTGAGGGCAATCTAAAATTTAAACCCTTCACCTCTTAAACTAAAATCTAAAACTTCACCTTTTTCATCACATAATTGCATTAAAGGTTTATCGTCTTCTGTTGCTTGAAGTTCTGATCCTGTATTATTAACTAATTTTCCAAGAGTTTCATATTTTTCAGTATAAATGCCCCTTGGAAAAATATTGCCATTGTTTTCAAAAACACATAATTTATCTTTTTGTTGTGAATTAATTACTGTATAAAAATTAATTTTTTCTGATACGATTTCAGTTTTTTCAGCCAAAGTCTTTTTTGCATATAAATGCACCATAATTTTATTTCTTCCCATGGTGTTTTCAATTTCTTTGTCATTCTTTTTAGGCAAAATGGCAATGTTTTCTGCCCCCATGGTCATGACGAAACGAGTAGGATACTCTTGAGTTATTTTTTCGCATTCGGAGTGGAATTCGATTACTTTTTGACTGGCCAATTGGTTATTTGAATTGAATGAAAAAGCTTTGGGTAAATGTAGTAAATGACAAAAGTTGAAAATAAACTCAGCGGAATCTCTAAATCTGATACTGACGAGTCGTTGTAAATTTAAATCTTTCAATGGAAGATAAGACATGATTTTTTTTAAAACATCGTTATCTATATTATTTATAACGCCTTCTACAGAAGAAAAAAGCAAATGATAAACTTGCGAACTCATGGTTGAAATTGTGGTTGCCGTGCTAGATAAAACCGTTGACACCGTCGAGGTGGTAGATGTACTCGATTCAGTTGAATATTTACGTTTCATAATCTTGCTGTGCCTTTTTTATGAAAAAGTAATGATTGCAAACATCATATTTTATATCAACCGAATTTAAAAATAGATTTAGATGAGCTGTACTAAAATGAGACAAAAACACCGATTTATTCGAACATACACGTATGATAACAGCTAGAGCGTGAGCAAAATCTGCCGATAATTTGACAGATAACCCTTTTTAACGCTGAATAAATAATGAGTATGTTATGAGCGTGAACGATTTAAGAGACAAAATTGCTTATTTGTATGAAAAACAACAAATTAGCTATCAAGCAAAATTGCAAGCATATGCACTTATTCAACCCAATTTAGACTGGCCTAAATGGATTATTCGATTTTCAATGACCATTGGTACGGCATTTTTTCTAATAGGGGTCATCTTCTTTTTTGCTTATAACTGGGCGTCACTTACAGATTTCCAAAAATTTGCCACGGTAGAAGTAGGCATGTTTGTGAGCTTGTTAGGTTATTTATTGCTACCAAGATATCATATTGCAAGTAAACTATTTTTGATGTCACTAAGCATATTAATAGGTGTGTTCTTGGCTGTTTTTGGTCAAATTTATCAAACAGGCGCAGACACTTATGAATTATTTTTTATGTGGTCTGTTTTAATCACGGGTTTTGTCTTCATAAGCTGTTTTCAAGGATTGTGGTTTTTATGGAGTTTGTTGATACACGTTGGCTTTTTTCTCTGGTTAAAAACGTTTGAATCTTTTTTCTTAAATGAACAGTTTTTTTGTTGGTTAAATTTTTTAAGCTTGCTAACCATTGTATTTTTGTTGGCGAGAGAATATGCTCGCGCTAAAAAAATTGAATGGCTTCAAGGTAATTGGCCAAGGTATGCTTTTTTGGTTATGCTATTGGGCCTACAAGTGCCAGGTGCCATTAGCTTTTTTTATCAACATGATAATGTACTTTGGGTCAGTTTTTTTATTTATGTATTTTCTACCGGCGGATTAGGCTTTGTCTTTCAAAAATGGATCAAGGATATTCAAGCCATTTCTTTAATATTGTTTTCAATTTTTATTGTCGCTGAGGCTTTATTATTTAGAATCTTGTCAAAATCATTTGGATACGATAACGAAGCAGGATTGCTTTTAATGGGCATGGGGACTATTGCAATGATTCTACTCATGGTCAAGCTCTTAAAATTAGCCAAAAAAGACATGGGAGCAAACTCATGAGTGATTATCAGAATATTATTAATGAATTAGCTAAAAAAAAACATATTGAAACAGAAGAAATCAGTGCTTTACAGCAAATGAACTTTAATCAACATGAAAAATTACCCATTATGAATGAAGTGCTAATTGGGTTTGGATCATTTTTATCCACTTTGTTTTTTTGTGGTTTTGTAGACGCAATTAGTTTTATAGGTGCTAGCCAGCAATATATCTTTGCTTTCTGGTCTTTGGTTTTTATTTTATTGGCATTTGGTTGCAATACCTTGTCTCAAAAAGCGGAAGGCAATTCAGGCATGGCTTTTTGGCGAGATACTTCAGTTTGTTTTATGCTAGCGGGTAAGGCATTATTTTTAGGGACTTGTTATCAATTTTTTCATTCTAGTATAAGCAGTGATCTCACCATACTTTTATTAAGCAGTATTTTTATTACCATCATTATTTATCCATTTTATGTTAATTCTATTGATAGATTTATGAGCGTACTCTTTATTTTAATATTGACATGGATAAAAATTTATTACGTAAATGGTGGATATTACGTTGATCAAGCTAATTTTGAAACATATAGAATAAAAATATCGCTCATCGCGAATGGGTATTTATTCTGTCATCTTGCCGTATTGGCTTATTTAAGCTATAAACCAAAAATTTACGCAGCATATGACCCTATAAAATATGCTTTAATCTTTTCTATGATATTCTATTTTATTATACCCAGAATGGATTCGTTTTTTTTCTTTTACCCCACTGAACTGTTTAAATATTTTTTATGTACATTAATGGCGCTAGCGGCTTGTTATGTCGTAGCAGAACTGAATGAAATGAAAAAAACATGTTTGGGGCAACCGTTGATTTTTGTTTTATTGGTAGTGTTATTTTTGGGATTAATCTTATCGCCCGAAATTATGTTTGCCTTAATATTGATTTTATATGGCTATGGCCATCGAGAAAACAAAATGCTGACAATAGGGTTGGTGTTTTTGCCTTGGTTTTTATTTAATTATTATTACTATATGCCAGTAAGTTTATTACACAAATCTATTTATTTAATGATAGCGGGTGGTGTATTAGTTTTACTTGCTTTGTACTATCAGTATGAACTAAAAAAGGACATGCAAAATGTCAAAAAATAACCTAACAAATTATCTCATTAAAATACTGGCAACAGCTTTGTTTATTTTGGTTATATTGGGTTTAAATTATGCGATATATGATAAAAATAATGTAAAAAAGAATGGTGAAATTGTTTATTTACAATTAAGACCGGTTGACCCTCGATCGTTGATGCAGGGAGATTATATGGCATTAGCATACGACTTGGAGCTAAAAGCTAAAGTAGATCCTAATCCAGCAAAACCATTTATTAAAACAAAATATATGGTTGTGGATATCGATAGTAATAAAATTGCACAATTTAATAGATTAGAAGACAGTAAAAAAGATCTTAAATTAACACCCAATCAAAAAGTCATGAAAATAGAAGTTAATCAATATCGTTCTATGATGAAACCGAATGCTTTTTTCTTTCAAGAAGGGCATGGTCCAGCATATGCCAATGCCAAGTATGGTATTTTTAGGTTTAAAGGCCCTGATGTGTATATTTTAGATGGGTTAGCAGATGAAAATAGAAGAAGCTTACCCTCACCCCAATCCTCTCCCGCAAGCGGAAGAGGGAGCTAGAAAATCTTTCTATTCTGCTAGTGAAAATTGGCACTTACTTCTATGTTGTCATACCAGCGAAAGCTGGTATCCAGAATAGAAAACTTGAAGATATTATTTTCCTGGATGCCAGCCTTCGCTGGCATGACAGAGGGTTGTCCACCTTAGCTTATATTTTCTTTTAATATTTTCCAAAGTGTGCTTTTAATGGCAGGTGTTTTTTCACATAGCCTCACATCAGGTAAATCAATGATTAATGCTGGGCTTTTTTCTCTTATCTCTGGTAATAAAATTTTGTGTTTAAATATTAATTTTACTTTTGTGGTATCTAAAGACTCGATATTTTTAATATTAGATTGAATTAAATTTTCAGATATATCTAATTTTAATAATTTTTCAATGGCTTGATATAATTTAACCAAAAAAGTTTTTTGTCCAGAAGTAAGAGGCTGAATCAGAGAAACCATAAAACAACACTGATGATGCAAAGGGCTGGTATACATGGCGTCTCGAAGACGCCATTGCGTGATGCCCATTGTGCTTAAAGCCTGTCTTTGATGGGCAAATTTATTTTGATTTAGCATGTTTAAAGTATCGATATACTGACATGATAGGGCCTGATAAAACATAACCTAAGAAAAAGGTTAATAATATTTTTGCAGGATCAGTAGATACAATAATAATAACAGCCACTGCAGCGACGATAGTAATAAATGGCACTTTATTTTTAAGATCAATATCTTTAAAACTGTAATATTTAATATTACTGACCATTAAGATAGCAGCGCAAAGCGTGACAATAGCAGCAAGTATCCATAATTTGTGCCCAGGTACGCCAAATTCGTAAGCCACCCACACTAAACTGGCAACTAATCCTGCTGCAGAAGGAGAGGGAAGGCCTTTAAAATATTTTTTATCTGTTGAACCGATTTGTGTGTTAAAACGAGCCAATCTTAATGCGGTGGCAGCAGCGTAACAGAAAGCCACTATCCAACCTGGTTTACCTAAGCTAGATAATCCCCAACTAAAGGCAAGCAATGCAGGTGCTAAACCAAAAGAAACCATATCAGATAAACTGTCATATTCTGCACCAAAAGCACTTTGTGTATTGGTTAACCTGGCGACTCGACCATCTAATCCATCCATGACCATGGCAATAAAAATAGCAATGGCTGCATTTTCATAATTGGGGGCAGTCATAATCGCAGCGACAATCGCATAAAAGCCTGAAAAAAGTCCGACAGTCGTAAATAGATTAGGTAAAAGATAAAAACCTCTATGTGGGGAAGGGTTTGAGTCTTCTTCTTGTTTAGGAGATAACTGATGTACGTTTTGATCTGAGTCTTTCATGATATATATAATAAATTTGTTAGTTGGTAGACAAAATATTTTTAAGTATAATTAAGCGTAATAACGAATAAACCATGATATATAGGGATAGACAAAAATGATAGGGAAC
>CAYSTH010000014.1:0-24279 GCA_964433995.1 uncultured Francisellaceae bacterium
TGCACCTAGGTGAACCAATTGCAAATCGATGTAATTACCTTGTGGTCCACACCCTCTGCCTTCTCTTATCTCGACGGCAATCGCACGAGAAACCACATCTCGACTCGCTAAATCTTTTACTTTAGGCGCATAACGTTCCATAAAACGCTCGCCATTTTTATTGATTAAATAACCACCTTCTCCTCTGCACCCTTCTGTCATGAGCACACCTGCGCCAAACAAGCCGGTTGGGTGAAATTGCCACATTTCCATATCTTGTAAGGGAAACCCTGCACGCAATACCATACCTAAACCATCGCCTGTGTTAATTAAAGCGTTGGTGGTGGAATGATAAATTTGTCCTGCCCCGCCTGTGGCTAAAATAACCGCTCGACCGCGGATAAATAATATTTCCCCGGTTTCGATGCACATGGTCACTACGCCTGCAATCGTGCCATCTTTGGCTTTCACTAAATCGAGTGCATACCATTCGCTAAAAACAGTGACTTCGTGTTGTAAATTTTGCTGATACAAGGTGTGCAACAAAGCATGGCCTGTTCTATCGGCTGCAGCTGCTGTACGAGCCGCTTGCTCCCCACCGAAATTTTTAGATTGACCACCAAATTGTCTTTGATAAATTTTGCCATTATCCATTCTCGAAAATGGCAATCCCATGTGCTCTAATTCATATACCGCTTCCGGTCCAACACGACACATATATTCGATGCAATCTTGATCTCCTAAATAATCAGAGCCCTTAATCGTATCAAACATATGCCAATGCCAATTGTCATCATGTCGATTGCCCAATGCGACCGTAATACCGCCCTGAGCAGATACCGTATGTGATCGAGTGGGAAATACTTTTGAAACCAAGGCGACTTTTTTGCCCGCTTGTGCTAATTCAAGGGAAGCACGCATACCCGCTCCACCTGCACCAACAATAACTGCGTCAAACGTTCTTTCGCTGCACTGACCCATAATGCTTTATCCCCAAAGAATAACCAAACCCCAACCGAGGTATCCCAGCAGGCAAAAACCCACCACACTTAATAAGAAAAGACGAATACAATAAGCCGGAACATAATCTGTGATAATGGTCCACATCCCTATCCAGGCATGCACAAATAATGCTGAAAATGCCACTAGTGTCGCCACTTTCATCCAGGGATCAAAAAATAAACTTTGCCATTCTGCTGTTGCAACGCTCGAATGCGTCAGCCAAAAATAGAGCAAGAAAAAAATATACCCTGCTAAAAATACAGCTGTAACACGTTGGAATATCCAATCACGAATCCCTTTGCCACCAAAACTCATTGGGCACCCCCGAATAACCGTAGCCCTAACCACACAATCCACAATACAGTTGCTCCCCATACCACCCAAGCACTTATTTTGGCTGAGGTTAAATTTTCGGGTAGCCATTGCATATCCATTAAGATATGTCTTAAACCTGCGAGCAAGTGATAGCCCATTGCCACCAAAAACAACCATGCTGTTAATTTGCAAGTAACTGGACTCATTATTTGAGCCAGTTGTTCATAGCCATTTGGTGTTTCAGTTAAAATTTGTAATGCCCATAATAAAAACGGCAATATTAAAAATAAAAACAGTCCTGACAAACGATGTGCAATTGAAGTAAGAGCTGATAAGGGTAATTTAATACTAAAGGGGTTAATATTAATAGGACGATGATTGAGCGAACTCTTTTTATTCATGCTGTATCCATCCGTGATACTATCCTTGTTAATGAGAATGCACTGCCCCATATTATATTCAGCAACGAGTATATACACAATACAATTAATTTGCTGGTATTCTTACTAGTAATGAATTTTTAAAGTTTGCACTCAAGAATCGCTGTTTGTATGCTTATAGGGAACCACCAACTAGACTCGTCAAAAAAAAGGCTAATGACATGGCAGAACGTTTTGCAAAACTTACCCTACCTAACCAATCCGAAGCTATTCAACTTCCCATCAAAGAAGGAACATTAGGTCCCAATGTCATCGACATTTCTAGTTTAAGTGGACATGGTATTTTTACTTATGATCCTGGCTTTCGTTCTACGGCATCTTGCGACTCTGATATTACTTTTATCGATGGCGACTTGGGTATTTTATTACATCGTGGATATTCTATAGAAGATTTGGCAGATAAATCCGATTACTTAGAAGTTTGTTATTTGTTATTGCATGGCGAATTACCGAATCAACCTCAACGCAAAAACTTTGAACACAAAGTAAAAACACACACATTGGTGCACGAACAACTCAGTAAATTTTATAATGGCTTTAGACGCGATGCCCATCCTATGGCCGTAATGTGTGGTGTAGTCGGCGCTCTGTCGGCGTTTTATCACGATTCACTCGATATCAGAAACCCAGAGCATCGTGAAATTTGTGCACTACGTTTAATTGCAAAAATGCCAACACTGGCTGCCATGTGTTACAAATATTCTATTGGTCAGCCCTTTATGTATCCCAGAAACTCCATGAGTTATTCTGAAAATTTATTGCACATGATGTTTGCTGTGCCCTCTAATGACGATTTGCCTAATCCGGTTTTGGTTAAGGCCATCGATAAAATTTTAATTTTGCATGCCGATCATGAACAAAACGCCTCTACTTCAACTGTGAGATTAGCCGGCTCTTCTGGTGCGAATCCTTTTGCCTGTATCGCTGCCGGTATTACGGCACTTTGGGGACCTGCACATGGTGGTGCCAACGAAGCAGTATTAAAAATGCTAGCTGAAATAGGTGATGTTAAAAATATTAATAAATTTATTGAGCGTTCCAAAGACAAAAACGACAGCTTCAGGTTAATGGGCTTTGGTCATCGTGTATACAAAAACTTCGACCCCCGTGCAAAAGTGATGCGACAAAGTTGTCACGAGGTATTATCTGAATTAAATAAACACGACGATCCTTTATTCAAAATTGCTTTAAAATTAGAAGAAATTGCCCTGCAAGACGATTATTTTATTCAGAAAAAATTATATCCTAATGTCGATTTTTATTCGGGTATTATTTTAAATGCCATTGGCATTCCGACCAACATGTTTACGGTTATCTTTGCACTTGCCAGAACCGTAGGCTGGATTGCACACTGGACAGAAATGATCAGCGAACCAGGCTTAAGCATTTCTCGCCCACGTCAACTTTACACTGGTGAAAAAAATCGTCCGTTTGTTGACATGAAAAACAGAGATTAATCTTAAAAAATAATTAAGTATATAAGCAGTAAGATATGACCATACTTGTTACAGGTGGTGCCGGCTACATCGGCAGCCACCTTGTTAAAGCACTACTAGAAAAAAATTACCCTATTTTAACCATCGATAATCTCTCTACTGGTCATAAAAAAGCCGTATTAGGTGGTGAGTTTGTTGAAGGAGATATTTTAGATAAAGATTTTATTACAAATATCTTTAAGCAGTATCCTATCGAGTCGGTTATACATTTGGCGGCTAAAACCGTTGTACCCGATTCTATTAAACACCCTCTAGAATATTATCAAAATAATATTATTGGCACGATGAATATACTGGCAGCCTGCCAAAATCATGGGATTAAACAGATTATTTTTTCTTCTTCTGCTGCAGTGTATGGCAACCCCATCAATACCACTGTAACAGAAGATACGCTGTGTGCTCCAGCACACCCGTATGGCTTTACCAAATATGTGTGCGAAAAACTCATACAAGACATGGCCGTGACTTATCCTTTACATTTTGGGCTATTACGTTATTTCAATGTAGCAGGTGCGAGCCCTGATGGTGTATTAGGCCAATCTACCCCTAATGCGACATTATTAATTAAAGTGGCAGCGGAAGTGGCTGCAGGTAAGCGCCTTTCTATGCCTATCTATGGCACGGATTATGATACGCCCGATGGCACAGCTGTTCGTGATTTCATTCATGTGTGTGATTTGGTCGATGCGCATATTTTATTACTAGAACATTTGAAAAAAAATCAGACTTCTCAAATTTTAAACTGCGGTTATGGCGCAGGTTATAGCGTGCAAGAAGTAGTAGATACTATGCAACAAGTATGTGGCCATAAATTTAATACGCATTATCTCCCTAGAAGACAAGGAGATTGTGCCAAATTAATAGCTGATCCGACAAAAATCATTCAAACCCTTAATTGGCAACCCAAATATAAGGCACTGCACCACATGGTAGAAAGTGCCTATTTATGGGAAAAAAAATTATAAAGTTAAATATCACTAAAACCCGACGAAATAACATTACTTAAAACTTTTTTTATATTTTCTTCTATAAGAATCTAGAATAGATAGACTTCCGACTCATGCCATTTGTATAATCCCTCCTCCCCATTTTTATAAGCATGATAAGCGAGAGGCTCTCTTTATATGGATTCTGGCAATAACGTCATCCTCGAATCAAATAATAACAACAGTGAACATACACTTATCTTGAGAGCCTTTAGTGATTGCGTTCATGCTGCAAATTTATGTCATTACGAAACCTCTTTTTTTCAGCCTCATCGAAATGTCATGAAAACATATCCAAGCATATTTGATAACGAGGATTTATTTAAACACTTCGCAGAAAGAGTGATTTCTTACACTCAATCACACCTACATCAAACACGCTCTTCTTATGCACGACTCACCAATGGTCATACTTCTGATGATATTTATAAAGTGGAAAAAGAATTAATTGCTAAAAAGCATCGCGTCAGTATTTTACATTTTTTGGTGGTGATTTTAAGAATACAAATCAATGGTGAAGAAGCGCTTTATAAAAAATTTTCTTGTTATGATATTTATACCCGAATATTACATATTCTATGCAATGACGCCAGCACACTTACTTTAAATTTATCTAATTTATTAATTGAAAACAAAATATCAGAAATAGACAACACGCCCTATTTAAATGAAATCAATGCTTTGAATAAAGTATTAAAAGAGCTATGGCCCATTCTGAGAAATCTCATGACAGAGCATACTTTCACATCGAGTGAAAAAACAGATAGTTTTTGTCACACCTTTAAAAAAACGAGCTTTTGGACTTGTTACAAATATATTTGTCTTACTAAATGGCAATATGTCTATATTGGCCACAAACTTGGCATGACTTCCACAAACGAAAATATACGAGATGCACATCAGATAAGCGACCTATTTTTTAAAACAGATTCTGATAAAGTGATTGAACTTTGCGGCTTAGATAAAGAACAAGCTGCCAAAGAAATGAGTGAACTCAAAAAAGAGATTGAATTTTTAGCTAAAAAAGGGACTGAAACTAAATCAAAGCTAGAAGAAACACACTTATCTGTTTATCAATATTATTTGGAATGTTGTGAACAAATAACATTGCTTAATTTAAACATGACCAAAATGAGGCAACTCGAACATCACAAAATCATTGTTAATCAAGACCTTTTCGAAAAAGCATCTAATTGGTTACCCGTATTAATAAGCATGTTATCTCAAAAAAACGGTCTCACTTTAGGTAATTATAAAACAACCTTCACCGATTTTCTTGAACTTAACCATTATCTTCGTCCGATGGAACTCGTTGAATTACTGCCTCATATGATAAAAATCAATGAGATATGGTTAAGGCATTTTAAAACCAATTCATGCAACTTTGTTAGCACTTTATTGTTAAAAAAACATGAAGAGTTACATCAAAAATTTACCGAAGCATTTACTCAAGCAGAGCATATTGAACAAAACCGACATAAAAAAAACATCAACCAATTTGTTCGTGAATTTATCAATATTGCTAAAAATATTTCACCAGAAAAAAGCGATTCTAAAGAAAGTATTGAACTTATCGACGCACTCTTAAATTTACATCAAGATATTTTTGATGGTAAAGAGGCCCCTATTAGAATACATGAAGCCTTTAATCAAATACTGACCGGCTTAAAAGTTCAAGCCAACGAAGCTTCTATACAGCATATGCAAAAGTGTCAAGACAAAAATGACTTATACGAAATAAATCGTTTCACCATCACTTATACCATGCAACGCATTAATGCTCGCTGCCTTTTCGTTTCTCACGTGTTAAAACACTCTAAGTTTTCACCCTATCAGCTTATTCCTGAGCTTAACCAACATAATCTCTTTATTGAAGCTTTTGAATTAGCCAATCTGATGCTTTTATTGCTTATAGAAAACAAGGTGTCTGCCGAAAAATGTCAAGGACTTTACCAAAAACTAGAAAGTATTCATTTACTAGAAAACAAATTTTGGAAAAAACATAACTTACATCTTTATCAAAAATTACAAAAATACACCCAATCTAATCAAAACACAAAAACCATTTTGGATACCTTTAAAGGTGAATTGTGGTCACAACAAATAAATGCATTACTCTATAAATTAAGATATGCGCATTTTAAGATAATTAAGCAAGACATAAACAATACCCTGTTTGTCTCTGCTGCTCACGAGCAAAAAAAACTTTTTGACCAAAAAGAAGAGTTTATTGTCAAGTTTTGTAACATAACTTCAAAACAACAAAAAGAAGATATTAAATATATTTCTGATTATTTTATAAACCTTCAGCCCAAAATAGAAAAAGTGACTCTGTTTAAACCAAAAGTCAAAGCTGAAAACTCAACAATCTCCACTCAATCAACCACAATTGCACAAAAGTCTGGCAAATTACCAAAAATAAACGAACAGCCTAATAAACCTACTGTTATCACAAACTCAGCTGTTCAACATCAGCCTCTAACCCAAAAAACAACTGCAAAACATAAACCGTTTAAAAAGCCTTTGCATCAGCAAGCTTTAGCAAGTGATGCCCCTTCGCAACAAGTTGTTAACACGACTGCCTATTCTAGTATTTCCTATGATATTTATGACTTTGTAGAGCTGCCTGTAAAGTTAAACAACTCAAATAAAACAACCATAACAAAAAACTTAAAAGCTAAAAATTCAAAAGTTAAAAAACAAATTATTGCCTCTACTACAGAACAAACCTTAGTAAAAACGCCTTCTCCCTCAGAAGCATTTATTGCAAAATATAAAACCAATGTGAGCATTACGCTATGTTCTGATGTAAAAGCCGTGTTAAACAGCTTAACGCAAGAGGGTGCGATTGCTTTTGTACGTGGTGGATATATCCGGGATAAACTTTATCAAAAGCCTGTTAATGATGCTGATATCGTGACAAATCTTGAACTTGAAAAAATTATTGAAAAACTAGAAAGTTTGGGTTATTCATGTAAGCTCGCTACAAAAGTAGAAGATGTTGTTCTATTGACTTGTCGAAAAAAAGAAGGCTCAGGCCTGCCTATTGATATTAGTTTTTCAACGCTTCCTTTAGAACAAGAAGCCGAAAAAAGTGATTTAACGATTAACTCATTTATGAGCTTTGAAGATGGTGTTGTCATAGATTATTTTGGAGCAATTGATGATCTAAATGCGCCCGAAATTAAAATGGTTTCAAACGATGAAGAAAAATTTAAAAATAATCCAAAAAAATACTTAAGAAATATTCGTTTTAGTGCGGAACATCGAAAAAATATTTCGGCTCCCACCGTAGAATTAATGCATCAATACCCTGATATTATTTCTGATCTGCCTTATCCTGTTTATGTTGATCATCTTAAAACATTGTTCTTAAAAGGTTATGCAACTGAAGTTTTAGCTCAATTAATCGAACATAATTTATATTCTATTATCAGCTCTCAAGTGTTCAGCGAACTTTTTAATCAAACTCCAAATTTGCGCATATTTTTAAACTGGCATTTCACACAAATCGATAATGCAATTAAATTGGATGAAAAAAATAAAAAACAGTATAAAATCGAACAAATATTAGGCTTACTCTTACTCCCTGCACTGATTACTTTGCCAAACTTAAGTGCTAAAAAAATAGTAAAAGTATTTATCGTTCAACACAACAAAGAACTTGCTGCAGAAGATAGGCATATGTTAATAACACGTATTGAGCATAACTTATTACATTACAAAGAGTTATTTTCACCCTCTATACAAAATAATAAACAATGTCGAGATATCACAAATAACATGACAGAACAGACGATTACCTATCAATTTTCTAATTTGAGCATCAATAATAAATCAGAGTCAGAGAACGCACCATTAAGAACATCCCCTAAAAAGAAAAAAAATGTTTAAACATAGTTTGGAGCCCTATTTTTGAATAAAAAAAGGGCTCCTAAAAATGATTTAAGATGCTGCTGCCAAAACAACACCTGCTACGGCACTAACACCAATAAGTGAACCAAGTCCCGTCCAACTCAAGATAGCGCCCGCTCCTATACTGGTCGCATTCTCTCCTGTAAACAAGAAAGTATTATTCATTACTGTGCCGCAGTATTCTAAGGTATTATTTGCCATAAGACATATGGCCGAAAAAGTATATCCTGCCGTCATAAGCCCTACATAAGCCCCTAAGGGGACGCCAAGACCTACCACTAAAAGTAGATTACTAACACCCGCTCCATTGACTTGGGCCATTTGTGCCTGGGTTAATTCTTTCATTTTTATGTCCTCATATTATTTAAAATAATTAAGATAATAACGATAAAGGATCTCTAAAATTGTACCCTAAAGCCTGTGCAACCGCTTGATGCGTCACATGTCCTTGATGTACATTTAAACCATGCAATAAATGATTATTATCCAATAAGGCCTTTTGATAACCTTTATTCGCCAAATCTAATACAAATGGTAATGTCGCGTTGTTTAAGGCAAACGTAGACGTTCTAGGTGCACCACCTGGCATATTTGTCACACAATAATGCACAACGCCCGATTCGACATAAGTCGGATGAGAATGCGTCGTCGGCCTACTGGTTTCAAAGCAACCACCCTGATCGATACTCACGTCGACCAATACTGCGCCTTTATGCATACGAGCAATCATGTCTTTGGTTACCAGCTTAGGTGCTTCAGCTCCTGGCACTAATACGCCGCCTATCACTAAATCTGCACTTAATACCGCTTGTTCAATCGCCAAACGTGTGGCATAAACGGTATCAATTTTATTGCCGAATAAAGCATTTAATTCGCGTAATCTCGGTAATGATTTATCAATAACCACCACATGGGCTTCTAAGCCTACCGCCATGGTCACTGCATTGGTGCCCACTACACCGCCACCTAATACCACCACTTTGGCTGGTTTCACGCCAGGCACGCCACCCAATAAAACCCCTCTACCGCCTTGTGATTTTTCTAGACAATGCGCACCCGCTTGAATGGACATTCTGCCAGCTACTTCACTCATTGGGGCTAATAAAGGTAAACCCCCTCTAAAATCTGTCACGGTTTCATAGGCAATTGCCGTACAACCACTGTCTAGTAATTGTTGGGTTAATGGCTTATTTGGAGCCAAGTGTAAATAAGTAAATAAAACATGATGCGATTTTAGCATCGCTGTTTCTTGTGGCTGCGGTTCTTTTACCTTCACAATTAAAGTGGCTTTATCGAACACTTCTTGAGCGGTGTTAACAATAATTGCACCTGCTTTACGATAATCTTCATCAGATATATCAATGCCTGCCCCAGCTTCTGTTTCAACAAAAATTTCGTGACCAAACCCTTTCAGTTCTTGAATGCTGCTGGGCACTAACCCAACACGATATTCATTATCTTTAATCTCTTTTGGTACGCCGATTTTAATTGTCATAATAATTTAACACCTATTTTAGTTTACTTTATCGGTATTCTATTTTTGTTAATTAGCCGCCTTGGGCAGCTGGAACTAACAATAAGCTAGGTTGGCGCTTTAGTCTAGATATAGAGGGTTATAGTTGGGTAGTTAAGCTAATAAAAGCTGGGATTTTTTGTAAGCTTTCTGCTAAAGATATATCTGCTTCGAGTATAATCCTGGGCGAGCGTATTTATTAACTAATCATAGCATTATCATGATATAGGAAAACAACGATGGATTTTCAAGACAACATCCCGGTTACTTCTCTGAAAGCAGGCGACATACTTTTGATGGAAGACAAAATGCATCGCTTTTTTCGGAATGTGGCAGTCGTCACTCAAGTTGATCAGCAAACGAATGATTGTAAAGCTGCTTATTGGAGAGGTACTCGCTACCCCTATAGCTTAGCTGAAACTTCTCTGCCTTCTGAAAAAATGATGCAAGAACGCCGATTGATGTTTCATGTGTTTAGACCAAAAGATCAAGCGTTAGCACAACGTGCAGCGACATTACTACAAAAATGGTGCTTATGGGCTGTTCCTTTTGATAAAACACGTTTTGAGGAAGCTGAAAAATATCATAATCATTTTTTTGACATGAACGCTGATTTTTTAAACTGGAAAATGCCAGTCATTTCTAATGATGATATATATAATGAGAATCTGATAGAGCATTGCCTAAAATTGAATAAGGCATTTAAAGAATATTATTTAGACATAGTTAAATACGCCGCGAGACGAGAAATTAGCCCCGTCCGCCCCACCGCTGAAAACGAAGAAAAACAAACTGGCTTTCATTGTGTGCAAGGGATATTAATTGCCTTTCAAGTCGCTTGTGTAGAAGATTTTGTTAAACCCTAGAATACTCAATGGTTGACCAACAAAGAAAATAAACCGTTTAAACCAGTTAAAAAATTATTAAAATCTCATTTTGATCAAAAAGATTTTTTAAATAAGATCCCACTTCCTTTTCAACTCTGGGCAAAATTTGCGTCTATAGATGCATTTCATCTAATCTTAAAAACTGATGATAAAAATATATTATCGCTTGGCACTTTGGCACCACAAAATCCTGAAAGAGCAGATGATTTTGATAAGCGAGAATATGAAAATATCACGCTTGCTTATCAAATAGGTTTGCAAAAGCGCACTAAGCTTTTAAACGAAGTTATTATATCGCAGAAAAAACCTGAAGATCTAAAAACTAAAGTGCTTCGAAAGTGTAGTCAGTTTTTTTAAGTCAAAACGATGAGGTAGTATTTCTTCGCCACGGCAGTGGCGATAGTTGCTAGCCCCGCGTGTAATCAGTTGAACGCGTCTGCGCGAAACTGATGGAACGTGGGGTCATACGTTATAGTAAGATATTAGCGGCGGGACTCTTTTTTTATTCTTATTTGATTCATATCATTATCAATATGATTTCAGATGCTTATGTTTCGCTGCTGCCGCAGCTTTTTTGTGATATTTTTTATTCCCCACGTTCCAGCCTGAGCGCCTTACGGCGCAGGCTTCCACGCGGGGCTAGCGAATATCGCCACTGCCGTGGCTAAAACAGATCTTACATTCTTAAAATATGGAGGTAGGTAGTTACAAAATGACTCTCAGTATAGAAAACTTGAAGATATTATTTTTTCCTGGATGCCAGCCTACGCTGGCATGACAGTTTTTGGAGTAAATACTTAACTATAAAAGTATTTAACGAGGGGACATTTTTACCTCGGCCGCGGCTTAGGCGATTTAAATCTAGAAACCGGGTTTAACATATTATCGCGTCGACTTTGAATAGATGATCTTATCGCCTCTTCATCATCACTGCCTAATGAACCTAAAAGTTTTGGCGAATCACCATTTAAAAAATAGACTAGCCATTTTTTCCCTTGGTCTTCAATATTTTCTTCAATATTCATATCGAGTTCTTCAGCAAGATTCATGCCCTTGGGATCTTTTTCCCAAACAAAGGCAAACATGTTTTTCACATTGAATTGTTTAATAATATAATTGCGAATATAAAAGGCTGTTTCTATATCAATATCATCATTTGGATCAGTAGGTATTTCTTTTGGGATATGCCAGAGTAATTCAACCTCGGGTCTATCGTGCCATAAAATTTCTCTGGCTCCACAATAACCATATAATGCATTGCTTTTTTTTAAGACAACACCGTAAATTGTAAACCCATGATTTGTCGCATGTTGAGACCATGCTTCAATTGCATCTTCAGCTGTTTTTAAAGTAGATGACATAACTTTTGCTAATTCTTTAGCATCGTTATTCTGTAATTTTTTGACTAAAACTCTATCTGTTTCGAGTACAATAGTAGACATTACAGTCAGCCTTTTATTTTTTAGGAGTCAGTTTATCTATTAACTAATCATAACATTATCATTATATAGGGGAAACGACAATGGATGTTCAATCAACTATCTCAGTAACTTCACTGAAACCTGGTGATATACTTTTAATGAAAGATAACACACATCATTTTTTTCGACATGTCGCCGTTGTAACAAGCGTCGATCAAAAGATGGAGCATTGTCAAGTGGCCCACTGGCGAGGCACACATTACCCCTATTCTTTAACTGAAATGTCTCTCCCGCCAGAAACGATTATTCAAGAACGCAATTTAGCATTTCATGTATTTAGACTTAAAGATCAAGACTTAGCTCAACGTGCAGCCACTTTACTGCAAAAATGGTGTTTATGGGCAATTCCTTTTGATAAAACACGTTTTGAAAAAGCAGAACAATATAATAATGAATTTTTTGATATCAGCACCGATATTTTTAAAGAAAAACTACCCATTATAAAAGATAGTGCTTTGTTTTCTGTTACATTAGCAGAGCAATATCCCATACTGCAGCAACAATTCAAAGAGCATTATTTAGATGTTATTAAATATGCAACCAGACGAAATATCAGCCCGGTGCGTCCAAAACCAGAAAATGAAAAACAAACAGGCTTTCACTGCTTGCAAGGTGTATTAATAGCCTTTCAAGTTGCTTGCCTTCAAGATTTGATTACACCAGAGAGCATGCAATGGCTTTCAAATAAACCATCCAAACCTTTTACTCAGGTAAGTGATATATTAATCTCTGATTTAGATCAGCAACATTTATTTGATGCCACCCCACCTGCCTTACAACTCTGGGCAAAATTAGCTTCCATTGAATTATTTGATTACGCTTTAAAAAAAGACAGCGAACATGTACTGCCTCTTGGTATATTAGCGCCTCAAAATCCTAAATTACCTTATGATTTTAGACAACAAGAAGATAAAAAAATTATTCATGCTTATCAACAAGGCATGAAAAATCGAGCTAAGCTCATGGAAGAGATTGTTCAGCCTAGTATGAAAGTGGTTGAAATGGAGACGAAAAAACAGCAGAAAGTGAGTTTGTAGGCGTTGAGAAATAATTAGTTCTACAACATCCCCCCGCTCGTGTTCTGGCTAACGCCAGATACTCGCGGCCCCCTATCAAAGCATACATTTATACATAAGTATGTACTTAAAATCCGTCATGCCAGCGAAGGCTGGCATCCAGACCTATATAATTTCTTGATAAAGATCCTTCCAATCGGGATTATTTTCTTCAATTAGCTTCAATTTCCATAGCCTTTTCCAAGCTTGAATATTTTTTTCTCGTTTAATGGCTTCCATCACATCTCCATGTTGTTCAAAGTAAACAAGTTGATTAACCTTGTACTTAGAAGTAAAACTTGGTGTCGTTCCAGATTTATGCTGCCATATTCTTTGCACGAGATCAGAAGTCATTCCAGTATATAAAGTACCATTTTTATGGCTGGCCAAAATGTAAACATAATAATCTTTCATTGTTTTTTATGATTTTTTATTTAAAAAGAAATATTATATTTAAGATAAGTACTGGATGCCAGCCTTCGCTGGCATGACAGCTTTAGAGAATACTTATGTATAAAGACATGCCTATCAAAGGGGGCGTAAGAATGAAGATTTACAACATGTTAAATGTTATGAATTAACCGATGTTTTTCAACCCCCTTTGATAGGGGGGCGTGAATATCCGGCGACAGCCGGATATGAACGGGGGGATGTTTTCATATATATTATCAACAACGACATGTTAACTCTTGGTTAGAACGCACCACACTCATGATAGACTCTCCTTCTGTTAGATCAATGATATGACCGTTTATTTCGAAATAAACAGGGGTACCAACATAATTGCCATACCTGGCTTTGTCTAACCAAGCGTCACCAAAATCAATGACCATTTTATCTCTAATGGCATGCATTTTATCTTCTTCTAAATGAACTATAGCGGTCCCCAAGGTATCAAATTTATCTGGGCAATAAACAACCTTCGGAACAACCGAATCAAATGAAAGTGCTGCTATTTTAAACCTAGAATTAATAAACATAGCTCGCCCCAAAACAGGTATTTTTACCCTTTGACCCATATAAGATATAAATAATTCAATATTCTAAAGATGTAAATACAACATTTTCTTAATTTATTGTTTTATTAGCCGAATCAATATGCATACTGATGTTGGAGAAGGTACATGGCACACGAATTAAGTAACTATGCAGCTGAAGATGCTGGATACTTTGCCGGGTACACCGATTTTAGCTCTCAGGCCAATATGCTAGACGATAATGTTCGCACGGGTGCTTATCACAATGCGATTATGGCACATGCTGCTGATTTCAAAGATAAAACTGTAATTGATGTTGGGACAGGTACAGGCATTTTAGCGATGTTTGCTGCCAAAGCAGGTGCCAAGAAAGTATATGCTCTTGAAGGTAGCCCAATGCTGGCAAAGGCCGCCAAAAAAGTCATTCAAAAAAATGGTTTTGAAGATATTATCGAGGTTGTTTCGGGTAAGGTTGAAGACATTACGCTCCCTGAGCAAGCAGATATATTAGTTTCAGAACCCATGGGATTTTGGCTTTTCAATGAACAAATGATTCAAACTTATCTGATTGCCAAAGAAAAGTGGCTTAAACCAAACGGTATGATGTTTCCAGAAAGTGGTCATTTATATGTTGCTCCACTTAAAATAGATTTTCTTCATGAAGAAATACGAACCAAAAATGAAGCTTGGCTATACAAAGAAAATTTCTATGATTTAGATTTAACCAGCATTTTTGAAAATGCAAATTTTTCAGAAATTTCTAGAATAATCGTCGATCAAATTCCAGTAGAATGCGTATTACAAAAACCCCAGATGCATTATTTTGATTTTAAGAAACTTGGGGCAGATGATATTCAAAAAATTCAATTTGAATTTCAATTTTCTACCCCAGCAGACAAGCCTTATAATGCGTTAGGCGTATGGTTTGATGTAAACTTCCCTGCTTTGCCATCAGGTGAAACTTTCTGCCTATCTACTGCACCAAATCAACCACTCACCCATTGGTATCAGAGCATTATTTTATTGCCTAAAGAACAAGATGCAAGCTCTAAATTCAATATTCTATTGCAAGCAAATCATTCTAGAACGTATGATTTTGATTTATTTAGAGTAAGTACTAATAAAACCCTCATACAATCTTACAGTTTTTTAAATCCTTTTTATCGTTATTATAATCACTA
The DNA here is from genome assembly GCA_964433995.1 of uncultured Francisellaceae bacterium. Taxonomy (GTDB): domain Bacteria; phylum Pseudomonadota; class Gammaproteobacteria; order Berkiellales; family Berkiellaceae; genus CADEEZ01. Next base: position 15,228 of record CAYSTH010000014.1, read on the forward strand.
TAATGAGTTAGATTTTTCCCCTTCAGAAATCGATTTTCCAGAATAATGTTACTGCCCATATCGCATAGAGGGACTATCATTTTTGTAACTTGGCACTTCTTTCATATTTAATGCTGTTAATATATCAGATATGGCTTTTTTTCCATTGTCTGTTTTACAGTTAATTTTAAGATAATTTGCACCTGCTCCAGAAGTGCGGCTAGCATCTGAGCCATAAACTGCATTTATTTGTGCTATTGTTTTTTGAACAGCAGAAGTGTCTTTCATTTTTAAATAAAGAGACCCCTCTCTCATTTGTGGTGCAAATAAATTTCGCTCTATTGTCCATGGCTGATGACCTAGTCCAAGGTATTCTAATTTTGCCAAAGCACAAAATTGCTTTTTATTGATTTCAAAATCTACAATAATGCTATCAGAATGGTGCTGATCGATTGCTTTAACACGATAGCTTTCGCCTTTGTCTTCAAAACTCACGTTGCATTTATCATAAAATGAATGTTTTCCTACTACTTGGCTAATTTCTGGCGCAATCGGATAAGTCGTTAACAACTCAATAAATCTTTTTTTATTTTTTTCTTCCGAAGGAAGATAACCATGTTGAAATGTTGTTAAAAAGCTTAACCGCTTATTGAAAATTTCTGCCAAAATACTGCGATGAGATTCTTCAAGCATAATGAATTTCTCTAGTCTTTCATTGCTTTCATGCTGCACTTTTTGACTTTTTACAACAAGCTGCTCAAATTCATCTTCAGAAAGCAGAATTTTTATTTCGTGGACTTTTGATGAATCTAGTTGAGCTAGATTAAGATGATCTGGGGCAATAGCAATTTGATACCCTGAATCTACTTTAGAAAGCGTATAAGACATGCTGCTATTAAGCACTGTGTCTGTTCTATATTGAATTTCGCTATATGCGTTAGCAAGATAATACTCAACTCGCTGCATTTTATTAAAATTGGCATCCATTTTACTTCTCCAGGATTAATACAAGTTATCTAATCATCTACCTAAATTGATGGTTTATTTTAGACAATTTAAATTATTAAGTAAATTACCTAATAAATTTTTTAGAGAAGTATAGAGTGGTATTTAAGAAAAATAGTAACAAATTGAAAGTATTAAGTTATAAAGCTTTCATTTTTCGTGGCGCCATGCAAATTTGTATTATCCTTTTTCTCATGGCTTATTTTTACTTATAATCGGTATATCCTTTTGCACCACCACCATAAAAAGTGGTCCGATCGTATTTTGTTAAAGGCAAGTTTTGACTGATCTTCTTTGGCAAATCAGGATTTGAAATAAACCAACGACCAAATGCGACTGCATCGACTGCACCACTTTCTACAGCTTGCTTGGCAAGTTCTGGATTATAACCCCCTGCAGAAATAAAAATGCCATTAAATTTTTGACGAAATAAAGCTGAAGTACTGGGGAGATTTTGATCAAGAATATCACTCCCTCCTCCACCTGCATTTGTTGCTCTTGGCTCTATCACGTGTACATATACAATATGACGTTTACTTAACTGCTCTAGCACATAAGAAAATAGAGAAAGTGGATCACTGTCTTGCATATCGTTAAACGTGCCATAAGGAGATAAACGCACGCCTACTCTGTCTTTTCCCCAAACTTCACTCACCGCGTCAACCACTTCCAATAAAAATCTTGCACGATTCTCTATGCTGCCACCATAATTATCTGTTCGATGATTAGAGCCATTTTGCAAAAATTGATCTAATAAATATCCGTTTGCACTATGGATTTCTACTCCATCAAAACCTGCTCGTTTTGCATTTTCAGCCGCTTTTCGGTAATCCGATACGATATCCGCAATTTCAGCCACACTAAGAGCTCTAGGTATTTCAAAAGGTTGTTGTTTCCAATCTGCTGTAAGCACCATTCCTGATGGTTGAATAGCTGAAGGTGCCACTGGCAAAGCGTTGTTTGGTTGATGAGAAGAATGAGAAATTCGCCCCACATGCCATAATTGCAAAAACATTTTGCCATTCGCATGATGAACAGAATCTGTTACTTTTTTCCAGCCATTAATTTGCTCGTTGGTATGAATACCTGGTGTTGCAGGATAACCTTGCCCTTGTTGGCTGATTTGAGTCGCTTCAGAAATAATTAAACCTGCTGAAGCACGCTGAGTATAATATTCTGCATTTAAATCATGCGGAATATTGCCTGGTTGTTGGCTTCTCATTCGAGTTAAAGGTGCCATGATAATGCGATTTACTAAAACAAGATTACCTAATTTTAAGCTTGAAAAAAGATCAGCCATCTTCATCTTCTCTTATACTTTTACTGTAAGTTTGAAACCCAAGAAATTCTTATATTTTTTCATTATTTTTTTGTTCTAATTCAAAAAAGTATAATACAAAACAAAAAATTGACTAAAGTTAAGCCTAATCACTAAAAAAATATCAAAATAATAGATTAATTATTCAATTGGACGGTTGTCTTACTATTATTTTTGTGTATTACTGTTTAAACCCTTCAATAAACAAACTTAGACAGGGATTGTCATGAGAAAGTCAATTAAGGGTGTGTTTAACACGCTATGTTTAGAAAACAAAATGGATTTTGCCTTCCTCCCGGAAAAAAATCTACAGCCAGTCAATTCAATTGAGGCTGAAATATATGAACTTCCAAGAGTAGTTCGAAGCCATTTTGTACAAGATGTACTAAAAATTATTGGAGACATTCATGATGGATGTGTACCAACCGAACTCATACCTATCTTAACTCGTATGGTACATAGTGCTAAAGGCTATGTTTCAGATGGTGAAGATGTGAGATTTGTTCGTTGGTGCAAACAAGCCGTTGAAATGTCGAAAATAAGTTGGGGTTATTTTAGTTTTTGGGTTTGTAGCAAACAAAGCCGTTGCTATTCATTATATTGGGGGTTAAAACTTGCCCTTGATACGCATTATGAACAGCTAGCCGTTTTGCAGCACGGATCGAAAAATGATGGTTGCCCTAAAAATGATAAAGAAATACCTCCCACCCCTCCAGAACCAACTGCATGTCATTTAAGGGGTTATACCCTAGCACTAAATGCTTATGCGGTGGGTCATGCCATTGTTGCTAAAGCCAAAAGAATTTGGTATCACCACTAGCAAATATAATAATTATTTCCTCCTGAAATAGCTTAGAGGGTTTTTCTGGCAGCGTGCTCCCCACGCTGCCCCTTAACTCGACCAATTTTTTAATAAAGTGTTAGCTTGTGCACGAGCTGAAAATTGTGGATCGGTACTCGCAAGTGCTTGTTTAAGAAAAGCAACTGCTGCCTGTTTTTGTCCTTGTTCACGATAAACCAAAGCTAAATGATATGTTGCATCTGCTAAATTTGGATCGAGTTTATTCGCCTTAAGTAAATACGTTAAAGCATGACGAATATCGTTATTTTTATAATAAGACCAACCCAAAGTATCACAGACAGCAGGATTGTTAGGCGCATGTTCATAAGCTTGCTTAGCAAAAGCTAATGATTTTTGAGCATTCAGCTCAATATACAAACTGGCCAAATTATTTAAACTAACATAATCATCCGGGTGATTTTTGAGGATTTTTTCAAACGATAATTTAGCTTTATCATAATTTCTGTTATGTATATAAAGCCTTGCAAGCTGTCTTTCTACTTCTAAATGATCAGGATATTTGAGAATATATTGCTCAAGAACAGCAACTGCTTTTTCAGGATGTCCTACCAACAAATGTGCTTTAGATAAATTTTGAGCAACTCCAGGTGAATCAGGTGTAAATTGCGCTAGTTTTTCAAAAATTTCTAATGCAAGAGGATAATGCGAAGGCTTTTCTAAATATAACCCACCTAGCAAGGTAAGCAATCGAATATCATTGCCGTGCATCTTGGCAAGATTTTCGGCTAAATGTAATGCAAGTTGTGGTCTGTTTTGTCTTAAATAAAAACTAACGAATTCTAAACCAGGCTCTAGGTTTTGTTCGATATTCGCTGCTTTTTCTAACCATTTTTTGGCTGCGTCACGATTACCTTCAAATTCTTCTAGTTTAGACCATAATAAAAATATATTACTATCCGGTTTAAATTTTTTGGAGGTGTCGAGTAATAATTTTCGAGCTTCTTGATATTTTCTTTGTTTAATTAAGACATCGATTAAATGTAAACGCGCTGGCAAATAGGTTTCATTTAATTTTATAGCACTCTTAAATGCATTTTCTGCACTTGGATAATCACCCTCGACCTTATTGACGCTGCCCAAGACATCATAAGAAAAAGCTTCGCCAGGAAAAATTTGCAGCCAATTTCTTGCTTCCTGTCTAGCATCTGCTAGTTTATTTTGTTTATAGAAATAAGCAATCTTGACTAACCCTGAGCTAGCATTATCAAATTGTTTTTGATAATAATCATTAACGAGTAGCTGATCGATATATAAAACAGGTTGACGCATTAACTGCATAACTGACGTTTGTTGTGTCTCAGGGATTTTATATTCTTTTGACTTCAATGATTTTTCAAATAAAGTACTTGCTTGATTAAAATTACCCACCGAAGAATAAGCAATACTTAACAAACCTAATAGGCGATAATCTTCATTGATTTTCCCCATGGCTTTAAGCTTTTCAATCACAGCATTAGGCTGCTTTAAATGTAAAGAGATTTGTGATGAAAGCATCAAAAATGTAAGCTGATTTGCCATTTTTTCAGGGGATTTATCGATGACTTTTTGAGCAGTATTATACTGCTTTTTTTTCATGTATTGTTCAATTAAAGCTATTCTTGGTGCCATTAAATCAGGTTGATTTTTAATCAGATTTTGCAACTCTTTTTCTGAGGGATGTGTCAACTGATACAAAAATAAAACGGCTTCATTTTTAGGTGAAGTAGCGTACATTTTGGCAATAATAGGCATGGCTTGAGATAAATTACTCTCTGCTAACCACGCGCAACTTAACCATAGTTGAGTGTTAAGATCTTGATTGTTATATTTTAAGGCTTGACTAAAAGATTGAGCAGCTTTATCGAAAGATTTTTTTTGAAAATATAACATGCCTTCTATTTGATGATACTCATGCTCAAAAGCCTTTGTTTTATCTGAGGTCGTATCCAAAGATTGAATGATCTTACGTGCTTGAGATAAACCTGCCCATGATTTTTGACTGTCATTTTGAGCCAACATGAGTTTTGCATAAGCCAACCAGCTGCCCGCTTCATTTGGATTTTTGGCTATTTCATTCTCGACAATTTTATGTGCTTCTTCTAATTGTCCCTTTTGAATATCATTGTCGATAACAGAAGCATTCGCGGCTATACTCATCAACAACAAAGGAAGATTCAATATTATTTTTTTCATATTTCCGTTACAACTCTTTCTCTCATTTCTAATTTTTCCATCATGCTATACAACGTGGGCCTGGTAATACTCAAGATTTCAGCGGCCTTTGTTACATTTCCTCGACTGATCGCTAAAGCTCTTAAAATAGCTTCTTTTTCTGCTTTCTCTCTCGTTTCTTTTAAACTGATCAAGGGCGTATTCAGTTTCAAATCGAGATCTAAATCTTTAGAAGCCACCCACAATGTATCGCTTAATATGACTGCTCGTTGAATTTTGTTTTTTAATTCACGTATGTTACCTGGCCATGTGTAATGTAATAGTGCAAAAATAGCATCTGAGGTAAAACCTTTAATAGATTTGTTAAATTCTTTTTTATATTGTTCTAATAATGTATTGGCAAGATAAACAATGTCTTGCCCTCTTTCTCGTAAGGGAGGTAACTTGAGTGATAATTCTGCTATACGATAATATAAATCTTCTCTAAAACGATGTTGCAATAATTGCTCTGATAAGTTTTGATGTGTTGCACAAATAACACGAACATTGACTGAAATGCTTTGCCTTCCACCAATTCGTTCAATTTTCTTTTCTTGTAAAAAACGTAACAATTTGGGTTGAAGCTGTGTGGGCAAATCGCCCACTTCATCTAAAAATAAAGTGCCTCCAGATGCCTGTTCTATTTTGCCTTTGGTGAGTTGATAAGCGCCAGTAAAAGCACCTTTTTCAAAACCAAATAATTCGCTCTCTAATAAATTTTCAGGGATAGCAGCACAATTAATTGCCACAAAAGGACCTTTAGGTGTTAAGCCATGTGCATGTAACGCGTTGGCAATCAACTCTTTGCCCGTGCCACTTTCTCCTAATAGCAATACACAAGCTGAGGTAGGTGCAATTTTAAACACATGTTTAATAATGGTTTGCATACCTGAGTCTTGTGTATATAACCCATCGATTCCCATGTATTTTTTATTCCGTTACAAGTAACGCGTTATCTGCCATTTTTTTGAGCAAAGCTGTGCAATATTGCTCTCCTTTAGTTTGAAGTTCGTCTTTTTGAGTGATTTCTTCACCCGTATCTTTGATGAGTTTTAATTCACCTTTCATAAAGTGCTCATTCATTTTTTCTAATATTTTCTTAGTTTCTTGCGTACCATCGCAATAACCCACTAATTTGGTTTCAACTGGATTTAGCATCACTAATTCATGTCGTTGATTGGTAACGTAATTTTTCTTTTTCACTTGGTATTGTGCTAATTTAGTGACTCTGGGTTTTTGAATTTTTTTTCTGGTATATTCACCCGAAGTAGAATGTAGTTGAACTAATCCCCCTAATGCCAATCGCATTAACCCTAAGTCTTGGTGAATAAATTGTTTGATTTTATTGTCATCTGACTCACCCGTTTTTTCTTTGGTGAGCGCCACTAATTTACTAAAACTAATGGGTTTTCTGCTTCTATCATGAATAATTTTCATGGCGGTTTTAGAAATAGAATGTTTTAAAGTCAACGTCAGCCCGGTATTCATAAACTGCAACGATTGGCCTTCAGCCATTTCTGCATCGGTGATATCATTTCGAATGGCACCAAGATAAGAAACATAAAACTTTTCAACATCTTCAGGTTTAAGAGCACGATTTATTTGCGCTTCTTTGTGACACAGCAAAGTGCATCTAAAACGCTGGTTTCGAATAAAATCCATATATTGAGTTTGGCGAACGATATCTTTGATTTGGCTAATTTGACTTGCTACTTTTTCAGGCAAGTTAAAAGCAAACATAGTAGACAATTGTGTATCTGATAAATAGCTTAAATCATGTTTTGCAGCGTGCTCTACAAAAGAATGGAAATACATGGGGTTGTTATCTTGCTCAAGATGCTCATGCAATAAATAATGATCACCATGTTTAGATAATAACTCTAGCTCCGATCGCAAAAAATTAGCATAAGGATTAGTTTGTCCCTCTAAACTATCGACCATAAATTTTAAAATTAATCTGGCTTGTTCAACTTGCTGCTGATGCGTCTCAAACCCTTTACAGTGATACAACATTAGCTCACGAATATTTTTGACCATATTCCAGCCAGGCAGTGTATTGTAGCTTATATAAGCAATACCATTTGGGGTTAAATTATCTTTACAAATGGCGAATATTTTGTCTTGTACTTCAGAAGGCACCCAAGAAAAAACACCATGACAAATGATGTAATCAAATTTACCGTATGATGCATCCACATCCATAATGGATTTATGCAATAGCTGGATATTTTTCAATCCTAAATCTCGAATTTGCTCTATGCCCTGCTCTATTTGTTTTGCCGATAAATCGACCCCTACAAATTCTGATTGTCTATAGTTATAAGCCAAAGGCAAAATATTACCCCCTGCAGCACAGCCTAACTCTAAAACACGACATTTTTTAAAGTCTGTTGGATTTAGGTTAAACAACTTGCCCATAGTAAACATCAACTCTGGATGCGATTGGGCGTAAGGGTGGCTTTCGTATTGGGTAATATCGTAAGAGAAGGCTTCCATGTTGCTATTCCTTGCCTATACTAAGGCTATTTACATTAAATAATGTCCTAATCATGAAGCTATTTTTAAGTAAACGTCAACTCAGATGTAAAGTTTCCCTTACAATTTTTAAGATAGTTTAATCTTTCGTGCACCCATAAAAGTTTGTTGACAAAATAAAATATAAATTCCCCTATCAATTGTTCTTATTCTGAAGATTCGTTATAGTCTCGTCATATTTACGTGATTAGTTGGGCGAATTAATTTGAAATTGGTTAATGCATTGTTATTAGGTTTTTATGAGCTTATCAGAGTGGGGCTTATAGCAGGTTATGGGCCATTTTTTTATACCATTCAAATTTTCTACACTAAAAGAATAATACCTACATTGTTAGAGTTATTACTATTGCTTGGTTCAATTATTGTTAATCAATATACTATCCTCCCAATTACTTTATTTTTAATATTCGCTTATAAGTACGATTTTCTTTCTAGTATATTCCTTCGTATTGCTGCAACTTTTATAGTAGCTTTTCCGTTTATTCTTATGCCAGTCATGACCTTTGGTATAGCTGCTGGAGCAAGCTATTTTATCTATATATTAGCACGTTCGTTATATCGTTTTTTGACACCTTACAATAATGACTGGAGAATTCAACATGCTTTCGAACACCCGTTTTCCGACGAATCTATTCTCACCCTATTTATTTCTGCAGGCATTGGAATGTCTTTCAAATCATTTATTCCATTTTTAGTAACAGGAGGTGCGATATTAGGCTTACATCCTCTTATTCGAATGAAAAATTTATTATCTCGATTAATTTGGAAAGAACAGGCTTCTACTCACATAGTCGAACCACCCCATGTCGTTGCTGTACAGAGAAATAGCCCACCTTCTTTATTGCCAAGACATGCCCCTCGTATCGGGCATAGACCCAATCTATCGCTTGAAGAAGAAAGAATCAGACGGCAAGTCATGCAACAATTTCTAAACATCTCCGTTCCCGTTTGGTCTCCCCCTATTGATTCTCCTTTTCAAAAAGTATTAGATTTGTTACAAGATTCTAACAATGATTATTTGTTGACTGAAAATAATAATTTCTTTTTAAGAGATGCTGCTGAAAAAAGTAATTGGGAACTTGTCGCACGTTTACTTAAAAAACCAAATGTTGCAGCACAAGCCCATTATGGTGATTGGCTCGTATTACGTCTGGCTCTTCAGC
>CAYSTH010000015.1:0-23446 GCA_964433995.1 uncultured Francisellaceae bacterium
CGTGCTAATTCTAACTTAGTAAAATCCCAAAGTTGCTTGTCTAGCAACTGACTTGGCTTAACATTCTGCAGCGCATGCAATATATTACTTGGCACTTTAGGATTCTGTGCGGTGAGCTCGTCGATGACCTTTTTCATTCTCACTCTGGCTAAATTGGTCTGTGAGCCGCAGAGATTACAAGGTATCAACGGAAAGTTCATTAGCTCTGCGTACTGCTTTATATCTTTCTCTTGACAATACATGAGCGGCCTAATAATGATATTTTGCTTATCATCTGATAATAGCTTGGGTGGCATACTTCTAATTTCACCGCTGTAACAAACAGACATAAACAATGTCCGAATGGCATCATCTCTATGATGACCCAAAGCAACTTTAGTATAGCCATTATCACGGGCATACCTGTAAATATTCCCTCTTCTTAAACGAGAACACAGACTACAGTATGATTTACCTTCCGGAATTTTATCTATCACCACTTTATAAGTATTGCGTGTTTCAATCTCATAAGGGATCCCGTGACTCTCAAGATAATTTCTCAGTTTTGAGTCATCCCAACCTGGCTGAGATTGATCAAGGGTATAAGAAAAAATGGAAAACTTATTACCTGTAAGATTATTAAGCTTATGAAGCAAAAACAATAAACTAAACGAATCTTTGCCGCCTGATAGACAAACCATGATTTTGTCGTTTTTTTGAATTAAATCATAATCATGAATCGCTTTTTTGAGATAATTTAAGAGTTTCTTTTCGATTTTCTCTAATGCTTTGGCTTTAGCCTTAGCTTTTTCATTAGCATCACTTTCTGACGAGGTAATAAATTGTACGGGAATATAAGGTGTTGTTTCGATCATATAATATATTAGATAGTTAGATAATTTAATTTTATTTAGTTTATGAGCTCATAATATATCATATTCTATGTACGTTAATGAAATTGGCACATTTAAATTACTTAAATTTTAGCTACTCGGCTTTTTCTTTTTAAATATATTGGCTACTTTTTTAACAGCCTCTTTTACAGACTTAATCGGATCATCTTCCTCATCTTCTGGGTTGCTTGCTGTTTTTTGCTGCTCCTCTCTTAACGCCGCTATTTCTTCAGATGTCAGCTCTCGAGTTTGTCGATGAATGATTTCACTTTTGAGTATTTTTTTGAGTGTTTGACCTTCCACTGGGGCAATGACACGCCTGGGAGTTGAAAGCTCTGTCACAATGGTATGCGTAGGGTTAGGTTGGGTCTTGATTTTGATTTCTTTGTGAATAGCGACTTCTTCTTTAGGTCTGATTAAATGTTTAGTGGGGTCATCTAAAAGCTCTATCGCTTTCTGAGATAAGGTTTTTTTGGCCTCGGCTATTTGCTGCCAAGTCATTTCATCTTTGGCTTTTTCACCTTTTTTGTCTTTTTTAGATTTTTTAGCCATAGGCTTATTTACACCCTAAGTTTTTAGTTTGCGACCAGTAAAGTGTAGCTTGTCTTAAACTTTAGGCCCTTTATCTCATCTTACATAACCCCCTCTTTACCCTCTTAAATTGCTTGTTGTATAACTTTCTTACTTATTTTAAAGGTAGGCTTAATCATGCAATTTATTATTAATGACGGGTTACTTGGCGATCTAATGAATATCCCTGAAGCACTTGCTCAAGCCCTCATTCAAGATTTTTCAAAGGCTTCTGTCTCAGGCGAAAATGCTGATATCGTTTTAGATATTGCTCAATTGACTTTACAAACCAATGGTCCTGCTATTTTAGGCAAACTAGCTGAGTTTTTAGGCAGTCTAATCCAGCAAAACATTCCTGTCGCAAAAATCATCGTTGAAGATCATTGGTTAACTCATCCTATGATGCTCAAAGCACATACTTTATTAAATAAACTCTTTCCCGAAACCCATATGGCGATTTATGGTAAATCAGGCCAAGTATTAAAGGTTGAGACCTCTTATGTCCCCACTATGATGGTACCCGAGAGACCTTCAAGTGATGCGCCATATTCATTTTACCCCAATATCAATATGACTGTTTATCGCCAACATATTGCTCAACGTATCGCAAAACCATTTACTCTCAATCAAGGCCGACTGGATGCTTGTGGCGTAACAGCTTATTTAACTCAAATACTAGAAACACAACCAGAACTGTATCGCAAAATGGCATTAGAATTAGCTGATAAAGGTCAATCAACATGGGTCGTGAATTTACGTGCACCAAATGCCAGCCTATTAACCAAAGGAGATGAATTTTGCTCTTCCTCTTCTGCTGTATTGCTCAATGCCTTTCAAAACCCTCTCAGCTTTTTAGCTCAAATTGGTATCCCCGTTGAAATCGTTGGCTGGCTAGAGACAGTGATTCGTGGCATTGTCCCCAATGCCTTATCAGATTATTTTAATCGTTTTAAATTATATGCTTTGCAAGATTTAGCGGGAAAATTGGCTAATTTGCCAGGGCAAATTGTCAAATACCTTTCTCTTTCAGGTTATGAGGTTGTTAAAGACAGCACAAGAATGCTTACCATGGAATTTTTTAAAGACATTCTTTCTCAGCAAAAAGATAAACCGGGTACTGAAGCCATTTTAGCGGATGTGCAAAGACTCACTTACTCTGATATTCATTCAGAAACGCCTCACGATGAGGATGGACTTATTAATGAGTTACAAGACATCGAATCAAAATTACAAAATGGTCATCATGCCATATTGCTATTAGAAACCAAGTGGAATCTCAAAATAACAGCGGGTGGTCTCATTGACGGAGGCTTAAGCCATTATAATTACTGTAAAAATTTATCGCTATCACATGAAAACGGTCGAAATAAAGTGAAGATGACACTCTACACTTGGGCTGAAAAATTCGATGTCACGGTAAACTTAAGCGAATTTGCAAAACATTACTGTGGGGTGATTTTAAGCAAGCCTAAGACATTGTTATTTTCTAAAGAGCCCAAGTTCAATATGCCAGAAAGAAGATCTAAACGATTATCAGGCCTGCAGGCACCCGAGATAAAAAAAGAACGTAACAAGCGTATGGCTATTCGAGATAAATCACCGAAGAGAAGATAAGATCATCCTAAGGGTGTCATGCCAGAGAAGGCTAGCATCCAGGCTATGTATTATTTTTCCTGGATGCCAGCCTTCGCTGGCATGACAACTTTTTTAACAACCGCCACATCATTTCTGACATACAGCGGTGCAAGCTCCATAGGATTGATGGATTCTAGAGGATGTTGATTAAGATATTTCAATAAATTTTTGGCTTGTGGATAATGAGATACTTGGGCTCGAGAGGCTAAAGTAACATCAAACCAAGATAATTTATCTTGAATGAGACTTATCCCCGTTCCCACCAGTTGCACATCGCTTATGTTTTGTGATGAAGATAAATAGGTTAATAATGTGGGTTCTGATAACAAGCAAGCAGGCTCTTTGGTTATCAGTTTTTCGTCTACCCAATAAAAACTTGCCACATAAAACTGTTGCATTCTGGCATCCAGAATAACATGCACCAATCCCTTTCGATGCGTTCCTAATGCAACCAAATCTAATGTACCAATTGGCATAACAGGAACATCTAAACCGTAGGCAAGCCCTTGTGCAGTGGCAATTCCCGCTCTAACACCTGTAAAACTACCAGGTCCAACCGTCACGGCAATATCTTGAATGTCTGTCAGCACTAGATTCGCTTTAGCTAAGATCTGTTCTATTAGGGGTAAAATCGCTTGTGCGTGATGTGTTGATTGGCTATGGGTAGCATCAATGATTGTGCCATCTCGTGTTTGTATTGCAACTGAGCAGACTTCTGTTGAAGTATCAATCGCAAGTCGAACAGCAAATGAATGAGGTGGTTTAAGCATGAAAGGATTATACAATGATGTGATTAGCAAATAAACTGAAAAATCAATTTAGTGTAGATACAAATTTATTCAATGGGAGAATTAAACCATTGTCAACAGACCAAATACATTGTCCTAAAGCTTTAAACTTACCTACAGAGATCATACCTCTTTTATTAGGTAAACTTTTGGCCTGATCTTGAATAAAACGGAGTATGATGTTTTTTTCTAATCCATAAATCTTATCAGGTTGGTAATGATCATCATAAATAACCAATAGCGTGTGACTCCAATCTCCTGATAAGTTTAGTTGCCCCACTCGTTGTGGTGCATTTATTTTAAAAACTACCCTGGCTTTGATCTGAAAAGTAAATAAAGTTCCCGGCAAAACACAATCAACACCTTTTAGTGATGAATCAATAGATAGAGGAGAAAGATCCAGTATTTTTTGAGCATCATATTTAGCAAGCTCATTGCTAATAGGCAAAATTTGACCTGTTTGTAATCGATATTGTGCTGCAATCTTTCGTGTTTGTACCATTAACTCGTCTAAATGGTATAAAGGATGAGCTTGATGAGGATTAGATTTGTCCATATCTTTCCATTTTTCCATAAAAAAAGCTGCTATTGGAAGACCAATAACAGCTTTTTGCGCCATAAGTGGCTAAAAAATTAAGCTGCTTTACGAGCTGCTTTCTTTTTTCTAGCTGGACGCGCTGCTTTACGAGCTGTTGCTTTTTTAGGAGCAGCTTTTTTTACAGCTTTTTTCTTAGGAGCAGCTTTTTTCACCGCTTTCTTAGGAGCAGCTTTTTTCACCGCTTTCTTAGGAGCAGCCTTTTTCACCGCTTTCTTAGGAGCAGCTTTTTTCACCGCTTTCTTAGGAGCAGCCTTTTTCACCGCTTTCTTAGGAGCAGCTTTTTTCACCGCTTTCTTAGGAGCAGCTTTTTTCACTGCTTTTTTTAGGAGCAGCTTTTTTCACAACTTTCTTTGCTTTAGTTGCAGTAGTCGCAGCAACAGCTTTTTTAGCAACTTTGCGTTTCTTGGCAACTTTGCTCTTTGCTGGCTTCGCAGCCTTCTTAGCAGGTTTAGCAGTTTTATTCATAACAGCCCTCATTTCAATGTCTATACATAACTTTCACTAATAGTTCCTTGTGTTCACCCTTTCGAATAAACCTTCAGTCCTGTTTAGTGCCTTTGTGGAGCACAAACAACATAACTGATCAAGGACGGACACTACAGAACATAGCACAGTGTTTGCTAAGTTACCTAATTTTTTTGCAACTATTTAAAAAAAATACCCTTTTTTTAAAACAAACAGCGGGACAAATGCTCTGAGATGATGGATTGTACGCAATTTAATGAGAAAACCAAAGTACCCTAAAGCCATTTATTTTTTATTTAGAACCACTTAAAAACATAAAAAAATATTTTCAATTCAATATGTTAGAGCTATTCATCTTCATGGAAATCAAAATATGTCTCACTCAGACAAAGGCTGAAAGTATTGTCAGCCTTTGTCCATTGTAAAAATTTTATTAAAAAATGAAACATTTTAAGAAGATAATGCTCGTAAAATTGAATTGAACACTTCGTCGGCATGTTCAGTACCATTCAATGTGACAAACTTCATGTCTGGATGGTGTTTTGCCTCTTCAGCATAATACGAAATCAATGGTGAAGTTTGAGAATGGTATACCGCTAAACGCTTACGAACTGTTTCTTCTTTATCATCTTCGCGTTGAGTCAAAGGTTCACCTGTTTCGTCATCGACTCCTGCCTGTTTAGGTGGGTGATTTACTGAGTGATAAACGCGCCCTGATGCAAGATGTACCCAACGCCCCGATAGACGTTTGATGAGTTCTTCATCGGGAACAGACAAAAGCAATACCGCATCTAAGTGTATATCTGCCTGTTTTAATGCTTCCGCTTGATTAACCGTACGAGGAAAACCATCAAGCAAATAACCTTTTTGACAATCAGGTTGGGCTAAACGATTTTTAACCATAGCAATAATTAAAGAGTCAGGAACTAATGCCCCTTGTGACATAAAACTTTGTGCTTGCTGCCCCAGATCCGTATTCAAGGTAATTTCTTGTCTTAGCATATCGCCAGTAGAAATTTGCGGTATATGGTAATGTGCTTTAATAAATTGTGCCTGTGTACCCTTGCCTGCACCTGGTGGACCTAACAAAATTAATTTCATTTGCTACCTCACTAACTCGAAAATTAAAAAAACAATTATTTGAATTGGTTGCAGTGATACCATTTGTTGTGACACAAATCAAATTATTGTGCACTGATTGGACGAGTGAATACCGAATCAATTTGGCTTTTTGAACATATCATCTGCACAATTTGACTGCTTATTTCAATACATTTTTTTATTGATAAACCAAAATGCATGATCACTTCTTCATTGATAGGTAAAATACCGTCTCCTAAGTCAAAATGGGCTAGCAACTGGTCGACCAAGTAAATTAGTTTTACGTATTCAGCTCCTTTTCCTTTATAATTAAGATTATGATGGTGTGCCGCCACTGCAATGACAACGGGATCTACGCCCCAAGAGGACAATAAAGCCTGTCCCATCTTGGTATGCCCTCCACTAATCCATTTTTTATCATGACCGAGCGTCAATATTCTTTTTTCAAGTGTCACAATCGGTAATGTATATTCATTGGCTTGCCATAAACGGTTCAATAAATTAAATTCTGGTGCATACAAAGAACCATAGGGTAAATACCCAAAGTGGTGAAACAGGCCGCAATAAAAAGCCAACTCAGAAGAAAAACTAAAATCTGGCAAGTGAATGAGTTCAGACAAAGCTTTGGCAATTTCAGCTGAGCATAAACTATTTTGCCATACCGCTTTTAATCCTAATGGACCTGTATCTTGCATCTGAAATAAAGATTTCCTAGTTGTTTTGGTCGCCACATGAGAAACCATAGAAAATTTGTTGTGGTTATTCGTAGAACAAGGCGGATAAAACAATGAAAAAAAAGTAAGATGTTGGTGTAAATGACTTTCGAATTTTTCTATATTTGCATGTGTGCGAGCCATTTCAACTATTTTAATCACATAATCTGGTGCACCTGATAGATCTTGTGATTTACTGATTTCTTCAATATCGTTTGAGATGATTGATTCATTAAGTGCTGGCACTTTTTTCTTAATGCCCAGAGGGAAAAAACGGGACTGCGTCGTTAAATAAATAAAATCTTCCCGAGTTAAGCGAATCAAAGAAGTGCTTCCCCCTCCTGAAAAGTAGACATACGATAATTGCTTTATAGAAGTATCTATTAGACTTGTTATGCCATAAGGTTCACCAAATGGTAAGGATACATGTGGAGAGCAATCATCAAAATATTGATTTAAGATATCTAACTTGGCTATTTTAATTTGATGAATTTTTAAACCATAAAAAGTGGCGACTAATTCTATATTTAACTCTTCATTTAGTCGATGAACACATAAAATAGGCTTAGGTGTATTTGTCGAGGAGCTATCAAGCAAAAGTAAAGTGCCTGTAATCACTTGCTCTTCGGGAACAGAAATTAATTCCGCAGCCTTAAATAGTGATGCGGTCGAAGAATGGTTAAAAACCATATAATTCACTTTCCAGAGTTCTAAAAAGTGTTTTAAGCGCGTCGCGACAGTCATAAAGTTAAGACTAGCGCAAAATTAACACACTGCAACTTATTGTTATTAGAAAGTAATCACACTGGATACCGCGCATAAAGCGCGGTACATAGATAACAGCAAAACCGATGGGTACTCAAAAAAAGCAAACTATCTAAACTTGACATATTCGAGATTAGGTCTTGCTCCTCGACCACCAAGATCATGTGAAGGTTTAGGCAAAGTACACTCTTGAGTCACAGCTGAAAAAATCAAAGGCGCTTTTTTTGCTAAACGACTTGACATCTCTTCATTTAATATTGTAGCCAAACTTCCTTTGTTTGTCTCACGTGCAAAATCTAGTGCACACTTTCCTCCAGATTCAGCTTCAAGATTAGCACCCTTTTGAATTAGCAAAGTAGCAACCTCTATCAATTTACTTTCGTTAGCAAGTTCAATCAGATCCATTTTTAACTTCGTCAATGTAATTAAAGGTGTTTCACCCTGTGCATTTTTTTGATTAACATCAATGTTATATTTTAATAGTGTTTCAACGCTTATATAACTAACAGAATATATTGCATAATGCAAAAGAGGTTGGCGAGCATTGATTTTATCCAAAAAATGAGACGGTATCTTCGTTAAAAAATGCTCTAATACCTTTGCGCGACCATAAATAATAGCAAGAAATAAAGGATTTAAAGTATCTTTGGGCGAAATAACTTTCATATTAAAAATACTAAATTTTTCTTTTTCCAATTCCATCAATTTTTCTAGCATGGGTATATTTTGGAAGAAAACAGCCAAGTGTAATGCTGTTTTTCCTCCAACATTTTTTGCATCAAGGCGCGCTTTATGAAAATACAATTCTTCGAATGATTCTAAATTGCCATGCTGTGCACATAAAAACAAGGGTTTCTGATGATCATCATAAGTGCAATTTGGGTTAGCTCCCATTCTAATTAACAACCCTATCAATGATCTCATCTGATTTCTGACTGCAAATCTTAGACCTAAATCTAAACTTTTTTGTTTATCTAAATTTTTTTGGTTAAGTATTTTATTTAAATTATATGTAAGAATCTCTTGATTTCGCTTGTATACTGAAGTCACTCCTAGTATCAATCCAGCATTTACAAGCACATCAACTATATCCAAATATCCTGCAAAATAAGCTTTCACTGCCGCGTTTTGCCCTTTTTTGCAAACGGCATGTAAATGAATGGGTTGTTCACTTAGAATCAGTCTCACCAAAGATTCCATGCCAAAAACTGCCGCATACATTAATATGGTAAAGCCTTCTTTATCTCTTATGGTGAAATCAAGGCCGTATTTTATTAAACAGGCCGCAGTTTCTTCATGTCCATTTTTGATGGCTTCAAATATGGGATACTCATCTTGCAGGCTAGGTCTATTTACATAGACCTGCTTCTGCAATAAAAATTTAACCATCTCCAAATGGCCTTGTTGAGCAGCATGTAATATAGGGGAATACCCTGTACCCTCATCTAGACAATTCGCCAGATCAGGATATGAATGGCATAAATATTTAACCTGATCTGTTTTACCTTGTTTAGCTGCAGTGAGTATAACAGCTTTTAATTTATAGAAATTATCTGATTCCACTTTAACAACACCTTATTCTTTATTTAGATTTAGCACTTGCGGCTTTACGCTGCGGATGATGACTTGGCTCTTGAACTTTAAATTTAGGAGCCGAATCCAACTTGGGTGCAGAACTAAACAAAATAGGTGCAGGTGTGGGTTTAATGCCCGTCGATATTTCCATTAACTTATCGACTAATATGGTTTTATTTTTTTCACGAGCAATTTCTAAAGCATACTTTCCTTCTGCTGAATATGCATAAAAGTCAGCTTTATTATCAAGCAATAACTCAGCAATGTCTGCCAAATGCATTTGATCTTCAACATCATCGAGCAGCTCAGAATGTTTTGCCAGAAAAACCAAAGGTGTATTACCTTGTTTATCTTTTTGATCCGCATGCATAAAACTTAATACTGTTCTAAGACTATCAAGACAGCCATAATAAACCGCATAATGTAAGGGCGTCGATTTAGTGAGACGCGAACTCAATTCATTTACTTTTTTAAAATCTTTCTGCATGATTCTTTCAATCATTGGTAAATTTTGTAACGATATCGCTGCATATAATGCAGAAAGCACATAGGGGTTTTTCTTGTCTAAAGGAGCCTTTTTTGAATGAAGAATCTCAAAACAATCTAAGGTTTGATGACGAGCACATAAAGAAAGAGGTGTAAACTTATCCTTATAGATACAATGTGGCTCCGCCCCTAAGTCTAAAATGCCTTTGATTAATGTTGGTTGTTCTTGTTCTATCGCTAATCTCAGCAGCTGATTCAAGCATTCTTGACCTTCAAGTAATTTTATCTTTTTTGAAGGTTTCTCAACTCGAGCTTCAGATAAACTAGCATCCATCAAAATTTCATCTCTTGCTTGATTTTGTGTCGTATTTTTTTTCTTTGATCTCGATGCCTCTATCTTAAATTTAAGATTTGAACGATTAGCCTCAGCTAATTTCTCTGCAAACAGAAACCGATAGTTATTACACGCGATTTGGTAAGCTGTTTGCCCTTCTTTTGAAAAGGATCGGAAATCTTTTTCTTAAAAGAATCGCTATTTCATTATGGTTAGCCTCTTCTGCGAGGTTAAATAAATTTTTACCTTTTGGACAAATGGCACTTAATGTGTATGGATATTCATTTATAAGCAGTTCAAGCACTCTTTTCAGGTTAAAACGCACTGCAAGCATCGCCGCTGTATAGCCTTCTTGATCTTTTAATAGCAGATTAACGCCATTTTGTATTAATGCAATAACAATATCTTCATGTTTCTTTTTTAGAGCCTCAAATAAAGGATACTCAAATTGATAATTTGCTTGATTAAGATAAGCTCCTCCAGCAATAAGTTCTTTAACCTTTTTTTCGTCCCCTTCTTTTGCTGCGCGAACAAGTGCTGAAGCTCCATTGTCATCCACAGCACAAATATCTACATATTTATCAGCATATGCATCGGTATATTGTAATTGTGATAGCATTTTTTGGTCATCATTTAACTGTCCAATAGCTAAATCTAAAGAGAAATCCTCAACTGTTATATCCATATTAATACCTATTAATTTATTATGAATTTAAATGTTACTATTACAAAAAACCTGATCAAGATATTTTATTTATTTTCTTTTTATTTTCTCCTAGAGATTCACTTTCGCTTATATTCTTCATTTTCTTTCTGCATGTGCCAGCATAGTTATCACTTGTTTGACATCTTGGTCTAGAAAAAATCAACGGCTGTGGGCTAATAAAACAAGCCTTTATACTTAGTGATAATGAATCAATCATGCTATCGATTTTAGTATTTTCATTTCTTTTAGCTTTTATTTTGTCTAGTATTCTAAATACATATTCTATATCTTGCAGCAAACGATGTTGATACCATTGTGGAAAATTACTTGGTAACATGAACTTAATGAGCTCGCGTGGAATTTCTGGAAAATCTTTATTCGCAGTCTCTTCTTTAAGAACATATGCGCCAAAAATATTAAATAAAGTAAGCCAATTTTCAAATAAGGCTTGATGATATTTTCCTATCACTAATGCATATTTTTCTGATCCCTGTAATAAGGTTATTTCTTTTGAAGACATCTCACCCAATAATCGAAAAGCCGTTTCTAAATGTTCTTTTTGAACAGCTAGATCAAAAGCAGTAAATTCTTGATTATTAATAAAACTTGTATTTGCGCCAGCATTAAGTAAACAATCTGTAATAGGTAAGTTACCAACAGTGCTTGCACAAATAAGTGGAATATAACTACGATAAGATGAATTTGGTTTTGCGCCGGCATTTAATAGCAGAATAACATTTTCAAGCACACCACTTAACACTGCATACACTAAACTTGTTTTACCTTCTTTACTGGCCATATCAATGGAAGCCTTACTTTTATTTAAAAGTAAGGCTAATGTTTGAGTATCGCCTTCTTCTGCAGCATGCATTAAAGGCGTTCGCCGCAAAGCATCGGCCAAATCAATTTTTGCTCCTCTTTTTATCAATTGAGCAGCCATTTCTTTTTTACCCAGATTAATCGTTACTATTAATGGCGTCATGTTGCTCATTTTGATTGAAGAAAGATTAATATTTACCAACGGATTTGCTATCAAACGATGAAAAATGAGATGGTTATCATTGATAATACTCCATAACAATGGTGTCAATCCCTCAGAATCAATAATGTTAAGGCTAAGATTACTTTTTAATATATTTTTTATTTTTGCTTCACTATACTGACTTAATGACATTTGATAATCAAGCTGCGCTGTATCCATTCTCATTTTTCCTTACAAAATTTAAAAGTCAAAATATAACAAGCATACAAATAATGCATCAAATATTAAAATTTTGCCATCTTTTTGCAAAGACTCCCCTCTATTTACTTTATACAAACAGAGGAGATAAATACCAAACTATGAATCCAAGTGAACAATTGATTTTCTAGAAGTAGGCTTTTCGTCTATATTCATTTTATTTTCACCTGAAAGAATATAATTACCCTCTTCTTCTAATAATTTTTGTTTTTTAGGAGGACGTCTATCTAAGCTATCTTTGCCTGTTTTTCTTTTATTTGAACTAAAGCTAAAGCAAACAACAGCCGGTGGAATGTTTTCATTTTCTTTTGCTTTTCTTTCTTCTATACATTGATTAATAGCTTTTACGGCTAATTCTATATCTTTCATGCTTCTATGTGCATACCACGGCATATAGTCAACATGCGACAGAATTTTAGCTCTTAACTCCATCGGTAAGCTTAAGAAAGGTGCTGGCTCTTTAGGATTGTCAACCCACATACTCCCCAAGATTTTAAACATATACGCTCGTGAATCTTTTAGAGTTTTACTCAAGTCTTCAACAAAAAATTTATATTGAGGATCATTTAACAAATTTTTAATCTCATTTAAAGGATAAGCACATATGATTCTACAAGCTAACTCGATACTATCGTTTTCTAAAGCAAGCCTCAGTGCATTTTTACCTTGAGATTGTAGAAATAAATCAATATTATTTTGAATAAATACTTCTGCTACTCTAACCAAATTATCTCGATTACGAGCTTCAATTGGACACGCGGCAGCCATCATTAATCCTGAAAAACCATCTTGATTTAACATATTAACATCAAATTGATTAGATAGTTTTTCATTTTCTTCATTCGGCATATCGAGGTCATTTTTTAATTCAAGCAGCATTTTAACTGTTTTATAACCGCCCCAATAGGCAGAAAAGTGCAATAATGAATCACCATCTACTACTTGAGTTAAAAATTTCGAATGCCCTTCTTTTAATAAAAAATGCACCAATTCGTGTTGATCAAATTGTGCTGCGACAAAAATGGGAGGATGACCTGAATCCGAAAGCGTATCTACCAACTCAGGTTTCATTTCAACCAGACGTTTTAGCAATAATAAATTACCGCATTGTGCAGCAATATGCATTAATGTCACTGAATGTTTTTCTAAAATATCTATAGAAGCGCCATGTGTTAAAAGCAAATCAAAAGACCTTAAGTCATCATGTCCTGCACATAAAGTGATCGCTCTCAAACCGTCTCTTGCTCTTGCATGATGAATATCTGCACCTAACCTCAAAAATGGCTCTATTAATTCAAGTATATTGTAAGAAACTGCTTCTACAAATATTTCATTTAATGATGCAGGTTCTAAGAGCATTGTCATGAATTTTAAATTGCCAAGTTCTGCGCATTTTTGAAAAATCAAATCCCAGTCTGCATTCTCAAACTTTATGACGGCTCCAGCATTCATTAAATGAATTAAAACACCTGCCATTTTATTTTGAAATGCAAGCATAACAGCCGTATTACCCTCAATATCACAATCATGAATATTTGCATTACAATAAAGCAAATACTTTACGACTTCCGCATGACCAGCTATGCTCGCATACATCAATGCGGTTAATCCCTTTGCGCAGCTCTGATTGACTGGCAACCCAAATTCTTGTATTAACATTTTTGTTAAATTTAAAAGACCTTGTTGAGAAGCTAACATGAGCAATGTTCGCTCTTGTTTTTCTACCTTTAAAGAATTTGCACCTGCTTTTAGCAACCAAGCTGCAATAACTTCATGGCCATGTTTTGTCGCTAACATGATTGCAGTATCATCAAATTTATTAGCCTTATTAACAAAAGCTTCTACTTGAATGAGTTGAGCCACTATTAATGCATGACCATTCGCTGCGGCTAAAATAATGGGCGTGTTATCATCCGGATCGCGACACTCTACATTTATTTTTGCACCCATGATCAAAAAACTCGTTATGTCTGCACAGCCATATCTTGAAGCTCTCAATAACGCCTGTTCAAAAAAAACATTGGCTCCTCTTTCCATGATTAGTTTTTCTTGAGCAATATCAAAACATTGTATTATTGTATTGACGCAATTATATTGACCGGCAAGCACTACACCATTCTCATCCGCTTCATTGACATAGTCTAAAGAAATACCTTCAGGTATTAAATTTAAAGCTGCTATATCACTGCCTAGCTTGATAGCAGCAATAAAGGCCTCATTTAAACATTTTTGCCCTTTCGTACGTATATAGGAAATAAGCAAAGACATTAAATGAATATCATTTAATTGTGCTGCAATGATAAATACCGTCTGAATATGAAAAGAAGGGGAAATATTTTGACAAGATGCACCTGCTCTAATTAATTCAATCACCATACCTGGATTTTGTAATTGAATCGCCAAGTTTAACATCGTATAACCATCAGCTTGAGTAGCCATATTGATATTAACAACATTAGGTGCAAATAAACCAACCATATTCGCTATTCCATTTTGAACAGCATAAAAACAAGTATCTTGTATTAAATCTGGTGAAGGAGCACATTTGTTATATAAACCCATTAGCTTTGCTAACAGTGTTTTATCCTTGCTATCTGCCGCTAATTTCACACCCGTAATAAGAAAAGGTTGTACTTGATAGTGTAAATTTCCTAATATGACAGATCCAGGTAATTCATCAAAATTGTATTGATACTCGTGAGCTAATGTCATCGCTAAATTAACATCGCATTGTTGAACAGAATAGAGCATCAATTTATCACTTTTAATCTCAATGCCTGCTTCTTTTAAAAGCTTCATTGTATTCCAATGATTGTTTATACCAGCAAGCGCAAAGGCGTTCCATCCGTATACATTAGTTGAATTTAAACGACGATTTCGTTTTAGTCCTTTTTTGCCAGAAGCGGCAATTAACATTGCAACAACATCATCAAATCCTTTTTCAGCTGCCACCATAAGAGCTGTATGAGACTGAGAAGAATATGCTGCCTCAAAGGTCGCAACTGGTTTTTTAGCAAGCAAAGCTTTAATAATGTCTATACTGCGGTCTTCAACTGCTACCATTAAAACATTGTAGCCTTTATCATCTCTTATTCCTTTTTGCCAAGGTTGCGCGCCTTTTTTTATTAATTTATTCACCTCGGATAGTTTTTTGTCTTGTACTGCTTTTAATAATTTTTGATTAATATTGTTGCTATTATCCATTTTAAAACCTCATGATGAAAACTAAAACCTGACGAACGGCGTTAAAAAAAATAAAAATGACGAAATAACATAGGTAATGACTCTCTCTTCATTTTTTTGTACCGCGCCACGTTTTAGGCACGGTACTCAGAGTAGAAGGTTGATGAGCCATTACAATATTTTTTAAGAAGGTTGGTGAACTTTTGTTTTGGGTTCTTTTACAGAATTTTCTGTATTCTGTTCCAGATTCTTTTCTGAATGATCCTTAATCTCACCTTGTTCATTCCGAGATGAAAAAACGACTGGCTCAGGTTTCTGTTGTAATACAGCTTCTACCTCTACAAAATGTTCTCTTGGTGCTTTTTCTGCTGTTGCACTTTTTTTAGCTGTTAAAACAGATTGAATACTTTGACAAACAAAATTCACATCTTTATCAACACGGTGTTGATACCAAAAAGGAAATTCTCTCCATATCACCATGCTAATTAGCTCAGCAGGAAGCATTGACAAAATTGAATGTTGATTATCAAGTTTGGGTTGAATTTCTGCTAAAATAGGTGCCGTCGCCACAACAGGCTTAGCAAAACCAAATGCATTTTTCATCATATCGATGACTGACCAAAAATGACTAACCATTGTTTCCCAAAAAGATTTTTCCATGACTGGTGCTGGAATTTTTTTCTCAGGAACACCGAGCATAGCCAACATTTTTGTTCGAACTTTATGCATTTCTACTTTAAAAGCATTGACTGAACTTTCAAAAGCAAGTGTATCACCTAATTGATTTACTCTTTTTGTTGGCAGTGAACTTAAGAACCTATATTTTATATCTATAGAGGATAATGATAGTGCTCCTCTAAAATCTAACTCTCGAAGATTAATATGTTTCTCAATATCTGGATCTATCTCTATTTTTTCTTTATGCATCTTATTATGTTCATAAACTCTATCAGCATAGGCTTTTAATAACACATCAACCGCTTCTATTTTATTAAAATAAACAGCAGCCCATAAAGGCGTTTTTCCAGCATATGTAGGATGATTGTCAGGATTAACATGATCTATTGCAAAACCTTGTTTTAACAATAAATACACAATATCTGCATGCCCCAAACTCACAGCCTGAAACAAAAATGAAGAAGTTTTACGAATACTGTCCTTTTCTGCTATCGCATTTGTTTTTTCTGCTGCTAAAATAACATCTAGTACTACTTTTACAGTATGCGCACAACCCGATTTGATAGCTTGTTCTAATAATTTATTATCAGCCACAAAACCAAACTCTTTATGTTCTAATAAGTAACTAACGAATGTTGCATTTTTCTTCTGAATTGCCAATTCAATTAGGTTAGCGCCTTTATCTGTTCTCATATCATGATTTGCGCCTAACTCAAGAAGCTCAATTGCCGTTTGTGTATGACCTTGCAATACTGCCCACATTAATGCTGTTTTTCCTGTCGCAAGCTCAACATCATCAAGCATGGCACCATATTCTGATAAGAGTAAGGGAATAATATCCGTTAGACCATAATAGGATGCCCAAACGATAGCGGGCACTTCTACATTTTTTCGATAGTCACCTATAGGCAGTGATCTAGGCCCCATCACAGCGTTTTCACCAGTCGTGTTATCTTTTATGCCCATTAAAAAAGATAATGCTTTACAATTTCCTATCGTTTTTTGTGCATGTTCTGCAGCAAAATCGATTGCTGTATGTTGATATTCGTTATCTGTTTGAATATCATTGATATAAGCACCTTCACGACAAAAATACTCAATAATCTCTGTATGCCCATGTTGCGCTGCAACCATTAAAGCAGTTTGACCTTGTCTATTACGTACCTGTGCATGCTCTATGCCCGCAGTAACAAAACAAAAGACTTTATTATAATTACCTTCTTTTATTGCTGCAAAAAATTGATTAATGGCATCATTACCTAAATAAGCACCATTTTTTTTCAATAAACAAATAATCTCTATAGAATCAACATGTTCACTGTTTATTGCCCCAATTAAAGCTTTATTACAAGCTTTTTCAGTTACTCCTGCGAGCAAATACAATTTAACTTGTTCAACATCGC
Source organism: uncultured Francisellaceae bacterium (assembly GCA_964433995.1). Taxonomy (GTDB): domain Bacteria; phylum Pseudomonadota; class Gammaproteobacteria; order Berkiellales; family Berkiellaceae; genus CADEEZ01. Next base: position 17,113 of record CAYSTH010000015.1, read on the forward strand.
CAGAAGCTGCTGCTAAAGAAAATTCTTCTACTTGTGCGTGAGGGGGTAAAGTGACACCATTTTGCACCAATAAGCCAATAATAAGTTCGGAATTGACATGGCCACTTTTCAATGATCCAAGCAAAGCAACACTACAAGCTTTTTCACTTGCTCCCATTGCCAAATAAAGTTCAACTTGTTCAATATCACCAGCCTCTGCCGCTGAAACAAGTTGAGTGTTGATGATTTGTTCTTGTTCTTGGTGTGAAGGAAGCTTGCCGAGATCCATAGTATGTAACCTACTTTGTTAAATTGACTCAATGCTGAATAATACCAACTTATATATCAAAGTTGTAAAGATATCTGACAATAATTGAGATATAAGCGACAAGCGGTCAGCACTCCCCCTTTATCAATTTAGTCAACTATGTTATAACTGGCAGTTTTTACCCAGTATTACGCATTCCTGCCGCAATACCCGCAATACTGATCAGCAATGCTTGTTCTATTAATTCATCTGATTTATCTGCTCTTGCACGTTTTAATAATTCCACTTGCAATATATTAAGCGTTTGAATATAGGGCTCACGCACCTGAATAGAGCGCAATAAACCAGGTTGCTCTGATAATAAAGCGGGTTGCTGCAGTGCTTCCATTACTTCTTGTTTTGTTTCTTGATAACCGTTTTGTAATACATTGGTGAGCTCTGTGACAGATACCGCATTATTTTTTCCCAACACTTCGTCATAATATTTCGCCAATTCAGGTGATGCTTTGCTTAAAACCATTTCAATCATATTCAAAAGTGAATTAAAGAAAGGCCATTCAGAGATCATTTCATGCGCTGCTGTTGGTTTCATTTCTCTTAATTGTTGCATGCCCACTCCAACACCAAGCCAGGCAGGTAATAACAACCTATTTTGAGTCCAAGCAAAAACCCAAGGAATGGCTCGTAGACTGCTTAGTGCTTGTAAAGCATTACGTTTAGCAGGTCGAGAACCAATACTCAGCTGGCCAATTTCTTGAATGGGCGTCACCGCATTAAAATAGGGAATAAAATCGTGTCTATTTAATATGCCTCTATATAAGTCACAAGAAGATTGTGCTAACACATCCATATATTTTCGCCATTCCTCTTTAGGCTTAGGAGGGGGCTGTAAAGAAGCTTCAAGCGTGGCAGTAGTATAAACAGCCAAAGATCTTAAAGCTGCCTGCCAAAAACCATATTTGTGTCTAATCACTTCACCTTGTTCTGTGACCCTTAGGCTCCCTTCCACCGATCCTGGTGGTTGAGATAATACCGCATAGTGCGCTGGTGCACCTCCACGCCCTACCGTGCCTCCTCGTCCATGAAATAACGTAAGATGAATACCATGTGCTTTGGCTAAGGCCACTAATTTTTCTTGAGCAGAATATTGTGCCCAACTCGCTGCCAATATACCGGCATCTTTACTAGAATCGGAATAACCAATCATGATTTCTTGCTTGCCTTGGATTTGCTCTCGGTACCAATCTAGGGCAAACAACTCTGTCATAATACTTTGCGCATTTTCTAAATCTTTTAGTGTTTCAAATAATGGCACCACCCTTAGCGGATGTAATACACCTGCTTCTCGCTGTAATAACATTACCGCTAAAATATCAGATGGTGCTTTGGTCATAGATATAACGTATGCACCCAGCGTACCTGGCAATTGTCGCGCTAACATTTGTACTGTTTGCCATACTTCTAAAGACATATCTGTAAATTTTATATTAGGTGAAATGAGCGGTCTTTTAGATTGTAATTCTGTTAACAAAAAGGTTTGTTTTTGTGTTTCAGACCATTCGATATAATTTCCCAATCCTAGATAATGGGTGATTTCAGCTAATAAATTTGCGTGCATCGATGATTCTTGGCGAATATCTAAACACATTAAAGACACACCAAATGAGGCGACTCTTCGAATAATATCAGACAACTCTCCTTGAGCGACCACCTCGGCTTTACAGGCACGTAAAGATTCATAGCATAATAATAAAGGCGTTAGTAATTGTGATTTATCGGTAAATAAATCTTCTTCATGAATAGTTGTTTTTACACCCTGTAAAGTATTTTCTATCCATTTTTGTGTTTTTAATAAACGTTCTCTAGGTTCTCTTAATAAAGCACGGTAAGGTTCATGTGCATCTTCTCCCACTATTTCACGCACTTTTTCATCACAAATGGTCATCGATAAATTTGCGCTCAAGTTTTTAAGATCTTGCCAATAAAGCTCACAGGCTTTCCAACGCATCAATAACAAACTTTGATTGGTAACTTTAGCGGTCACATTCGGATTACCATCTCTGTCTCCTCCCATCCAGGTACTAAACCGAATGGGTGAGGCTAACAAGTCTAAACCTTGCAAACCATTATCCACACAGGCTTTATTTAATAGTTTGAGATGTTCAGGTAAGGCATACCATAAACTACTTTCAATAACCGCTAAACCCCACCTAACTTCATCGATAGGAGTGGGTCGTCTTTTTCTAATTTCATCGGACTGCCAAATACTCGTCATTTCACTATATAGCGAATCCATACTAGATTGATGTTCTTCTTGTGAAAGACTAGAGTTGTCTAAAGCAGATAATATTTCACTAATAAAATCATACTTTTGCATTAAGGTTCTGCGAGTTACTTCAGTAGGATGCGCTGTTAAGACTAAATCAATATTTAACTTTGCAATTTGATCTTGTAAGTGTTCTTTTGAAGTGGACCAACTCTGTGCTTGCTTAAAAAAAGCTGCTAAGGATCCCTCTTGAGGAGAAGCCTCTTTTTCTCGTTGATGCCATAGGGCTCTTCTAAGACGATGATGATTTTCTGCAATATTAGACAAATTTAAGAAAAAACCAAATGCACGAGTAATGGCCAATAAATCTTTTGAACTTAGCTGTGAAAGTAACTTAATCAATACTTCTTTAGACACCATTGAATCTGAATCGCTGTCATTCAACATAGATTTAGATAAAGAACGGATTGATTCGATAGTCTGATAGATTTGTTCGTTCACTTGCTCTTTGATTATCCTGCCAAGTAAGTCACCTAATAATCTAATGTCATGACGTAATTTAGCGTGAGGATCGGTCATATCTATCATAAATTGCCTATTAGTTAAGTTAACTGCTAATTGTTTGATCATCGTGTGCAATGTTACAGTGAATTCATAGATTTTATCTATACTCTATATTGTAAGAATAAAAAAAATTGCTATTGTAAGATACAAAGGGATTATTATGACTAAAACTAAGAGCACAGCTAAAGAACCTCGTCCAATCGTCCCTACTATCAATGATTCTCTTATGAGCCGCGAATCATGGAAAATTTTCCAAGTCATGGCCGAATTAGTTGAAGGCTTTGAAAGATTGGTACACATTAAACCATCTGTAAGTATATTTGGATCAGCAAGAATTCAACCGGGCACACCCTATTATGATTTAACCTTTGAAACAGCTAAACTACTTTCTAATTCTGGTTTTTCTGTTGTCACAGGCGGTGGCCCTGGCATTATGGAAGCAGGCAATAAAGGTGCTAATGAAGGTGCCTCTCTCAGTATTGGGTTAAATATCGTGCTGCCTAATGAAGAATGCACGAATGACTATCAAGATATTTCTCTCAGATTTAGGCATTTTTTTACTCGCAAAGTGATGTTTGTTAAATATGCTGCTGCTTATGTTGTTATGCCGGGTGGATATGGTACATTAGATGAAGTTGCGGAAATTCTTGCCCTTGTTCAAACAAAAAAAACGCGTCGCATCCCTATTGTTTTGATGCATGAACCTTTTTGGCGTGATTTAATAAAATGGTTTAAAAATCATTTAGTTAAAGAAGGAATGATAGCTGAAAAAGATTTAGACTTGTTTACTATCGTGAATAAACCTGAAGAAGCTGTCGCTGTGATTCAAGAATTTTATAAAGACAGAAGCTATGAACCTTCTGAACGTGAAAAACAAATGATGGCTGGGTTATAACCCAGCCCTGAAAACAACAAATGACAAACGAAAATCCTATTCATTTCAACAATCGCATTTATCACAGAAGTGCTTCAGATTACCCTAACGACTATCGTGGCGTAAAATGGGAAAGTGAAGCACTTCAATTACTTAGATTCAAAATTCTTTGTGAAATTTCTCCATTGCTGTTTAGTAGCTCAATACTTGATGTAGGTTCAGGTCTTGGGCATTTGGTCGATTATTTGACTAATCAAAATTATACTGGCCAATATAAAGGCATAGATATATGTGCCCAAATGGTTCAATTAGCTAAAAAACGATATCCTATTTTCACTTTTGAAAATAATGATCTAGATAGCATTAAAAATAATAGCTTTGATTTTGTTCTGGCCAGTGGCATCTTCGCTTTTGTGGATTACACACAATCACAACTCATTATTCAGAAATTATATTCAAAAGCAAACAAAGGCATCGCTTTTAATTGTTTGAGTGTGTATGAATCTGATAAAAAAAAGGGGCTATTCTACTGCAATCCTAACGATATTTTTGATATTTGCAAAAGGCTCACCCCTTATGTCACGCTCAGACATGATTACTTAGAAAACGATTTTACCATCTATATGTACTCCTAGCTTACTTGCTATGCTTGTGTCTTCTAGGGGAAGATGTTTCAGAATGTGAACTATGACTACCATCATATACTAATTCAATTGATTGTATTTTATTAATACAGATGCCATTAATTTTATCAATTTGTTTTGACATTTCTTCTGTCAACATATAATTTCTGTTGCAATGTAATCGAATTTTATTAATCAATTGCAAAGCCATTTGCAATTCACTTGAGCAAATATCTTTTTTACAGATTCTATCCTCAATAAAATCAATCATTTTATGGTATACCTTTGGCATGGTATAAACATGATTGTGAGATGAAACACATAAATATAAAGGTAACGTCCGTTTGATTAAAATTTTTTCTGCTAATTCATCAAGTGTTTTGCACTTACTGATATCGGGGATATCTCTAGGAAAACAATGCAGAGATATATCATATATCTTATCTTCATCTAGTGTAATATCGTCTATTTTTTTTAAAGAAAGACAACTTTTTAATGGAGTGGCTCTATATAGTTGCGCTAAACTATCATCTAAATGAGCATACATTTCACCTAATAACTCAACTCTATCTAAATTTAAATGACTATTGCTTAATAAAATCGGATTACCATCTTCAGCAAAAGTGAGTTCTTTTAAATGAAGCCCCATAAATGGAACAATAATTTTTCCTTTACTAAGAGCATCCTTGACGGCTTCTCTGTAATTTTTCATTGAATTCATAACAGAAAACAAGGATTCTATCTGCTGATAAATAGGTTTAATCATGCTATGATTCTTTAAATATTGTAATCTATCTATTGCAACATGATTTAATCCTGCAAAAATAGCATAGGCACTGTTAAAATCTCCGATTTCAATCAGTTTTTTACAAGAAAATATATAAAAGGTCATTATGTTTACTTGATGATGATAGCCTAAAGCATGTATCACATCGTTGGTAGTTTGATTTGAAATACAATTAAAGTCAGCTACCATTTTTTTAAGTGTTTGTCCCGACGAATTTGGATCATTTAAATTTTTTGACCATGCTAAATGATAAAAATCATCTGGCAAAATATTTAAATAATTTCGATAGGCTCTGTTTTTTAGAGCAAATGCAAATTGATCTGCATGCGCATATAAAGTAGATAGATTTATATTATCCGCCAATTCCAACTTGATAACTTTATCTAAATTAGAATCTGTCTCTATCTCAACCATATCAATTTTACGAATTATCTCTTGTCTTTTGGTATTGTAAGTACTTGCTTGTTGTGCAACAATCGATAATTGATTTTGTAAAATAATTAATGACTTTGTGTCTCCATCAGATTTTACTGATAATTTTTTGATCATTTCATTATACAGCTGCACTTGTTTAGATTCTAATATTTCAAGCGGCATATTCTCAACATTAGGTGCTTTCAAGTAATCTCTTAGCATTTGCATTGCATTTTTATGCCGATCTATCAAAAGAACTTTAGTCAACAATCTCTCTATTTCAGATATGGTCTGCTGTAAATTTTGTGATGTGACTGAACTTTGAATTAAATCTTGTAATATTTTCAATATGACATCAGGATGACAAGTGGCCAATATTCCTCTATATATTTTTTGACGTATTTCTAAGCTAAACTCTTTAGAAAATATCGCCTTATGCAGCAATTTCATATTTAAAATTTCTTGATATGTTTTCAAAAAATTTCTTTTAATTCGCTCTATTCCTGCTACCTTATCAAAGTAAGGCGGCAAAGATAATAGAAAAAACTCTTTTTGATTG
>CAYSTH010000016.1:0-23166 GCA_964433995.1 uncultured Francisellaceae bacterium
AACTCGTTTTTCAGATTCAACAAATCAACATACTCAAATTAAACTAATGACAGACGGGATATTATTAGCTGAAATTAAAACCGATAAATTATTAAAAAAATACGATACCATCATTATTGACGAAGCCCATGAGCGTAGTATTAATATTGATATTATCTTAGGTTATATTAAAACTATTTTACCTCAAAGACCCGATTTAAAACTGATTATTACCTCGGCAACGATTGATCTCGAAAAGTTTTCCGATTTTTTTCATCAGGCGCCTATTATTGAAGTAAGTGGTAGAACCTATCCAGTTGAAATGCATTACTTAGAAATTTCAGCGGATAAAGACTATCAGCGAGATTTAAATGAACTCGATTATATTTCAGATGCTGTGACCAAAGCGATGGCGGCAGGTATGGGCGATATCCTCATTTTTTTAAGTGGGGAAAGAGAAATACGCATCACCACTCAAGAATTAGCGAAATTAAACTTAAAAAATACTGAGATACTGCCTTTATTTGGTCGTATGTCGCAGGCTGAACAGCATAAAATTTTTCACGCCAACACACAAAAAAGAAGAATTATATTATCGACTAATGTGGCAGAAACCTCTATTACTGTGCCGAATATTCGGTTTGTGATAGATCCTGGTTTTGCCAGAATCAGTCGGTATAGTTATCGCACCAAAATTCAACGATTGCCGATAGAACCTATTTCACAAGCCAATGCGAATCAAAGAGCAGGTCGTTGTGGGCGAGTGGCATCAGGTATTTGTTATCGGTTATATGCCAAAGCCGATTTTGATAATAGAGCACGTTTTACAGAGCCTGAGATACTACGTACCAATTTAAGTACGATTATATTACTTTTACTAGATCTGAATATTAAAGATATTGAATCTTTTGATTTTTTAGATGCCCCCGATGGTCGTTATATTCGTGATGGCATTAAATTACTGCAGCAGCTCGATGCGGTATCAGAAAGCTTAGAGATCACACCAATTGGACGCCAAATGGCTAAATTACCGATTGAGCCTAAGCTGGCCAGGATTATTTTAGCGAGTACGCGTCATTGTTTAAATGAAGTGTTGATCATTGCAAGCTTTTTGGCCATTCCCGATCCCAGAGAAACACCGTTTGAACATAGAGAAAAATCGCGACAATTGCATCAAAAATTTATGCAACCCCGATCTGATTTTATGTCAGTGTTATCTTTATGGGATTTTTTCCACCAACAAAAAGAAAATTTATCGACCAATAAATTACGTACTTTATGCAGACAACAATTTTTGTCTTATTTGCGGATGTGCGAGTGGGTAGATGTGCATCAACAATTGACGAATATGCTGACAGAAATGGGCTATCGCTCAAACAAAATACCCGCTAATTACGATAATATTCATCAAGCTTTAATGACGGGCATGTTAGCGCATGTTGGCATGAAAGATAAAGCAACCAAATTATATTTTGGGCCTCGAAATGTAAAATTTAAAATTTTTCCTGGTTCAATGATTGAAAAGTCTAAATACAATTGGATAATGTGCTTTACCTTTTTAGAAACCAAAGAAACGTATGGTTTAATTGTAGCTGAAATCGATCCACTTTGGATAGAAAATATTGCAGGCTCTCAACTTAAATTTAATTATATTTCACCTCATTGGGAAGCAGAAAGGGCAACTGTGATTGCACTTAAAACGGCCACACTATATGGTTTGCCTATTTATACTAATCGTAAAACAGAATACGGTTATATCGATCCTATTGTTTCACGAGATATTTTTATCAGAGAAGGGCTTGTCGCAGGAACGCTTGCCACTCACCTAGATTTTTATCAGTATAATCAAAAAAAATTATTAGAACTATTTCAATTAGAAGAACGTTCCAGAAGACGAGATTTACTACTAGAAGAAGAATTGGTTTTTGATTTTTATAATAATATTATTCCTGATAACATATTTTCAACAAAATTATTAGAAACTTATTACAATACGTTAGATAAAGAAACGCAAAAACAATTTTACTTGTCTGCAGATTTATTTAAAAGCAAAACAGAAGTTGCGCAAAAAGTAGAGCTTAATTTCCCTAAAACTGTGACGGTGAAAGGCAAAAAATTTGCAGTATCCTATTTATTTGATCCTGCCAGTGATGCCGATGGCATGACCATTGAATTAGATAGTGAAAGCCTGCCTTTTTTAAAGCAAGAGGACTTTTCCTGGCCTGTTCCAGGATTGCTGACGCAAAAAATTGAAGCACTTATAAAAACATTGCCCAAACAGTTTAAATCGATGTTTCATCCTTTAGAAGTCGTTGTATCGGTGATACATGATAAACTCATCCCAAACAAAGGGAAGTTATTAATAGAATTAGCAAAATTATTGTCAGAGTACAGTGATGTTCGTATACATCCCTCATTGTTTGATGAGAAAAAATTGCCGAATCATTTGAGGCCAAGATATGCATTAGAATTTGAAGAGCAAAGTGTTTATTCGCGAGATTTAGATGAATTAAAAGAATTGATTCAATCTAAACAAAATGATGTTGTATTGCAAACAGCTAGCCAAAGTTCTTTTGGGTATTTAGCGACCGAAATATCACCAGAAAAATATACAGCTTGGGACATGGGTGAAATCATAGAAGATGTCACCAAAAATCGCGCCGGGATGAAAATTAAACTCTATCAAGGTTTATTAGAACTCAATAACGAGATCAGAGTAGCGATATTCGAAAACAAACAATCCGCAGAATTTGTCCACCAGCATGCTGTAGCAAGATTGTATTTTTTTAAATTAGCAGACAAAATACAATACGCTAAAAAAAATCTAACTGAAAAACAAAAACTCATTTTTAAAAAAACAACAGATTTTGGCACCATGCAAGAAATTGTCGATCAAATTGCCTATTCTGCCATCATGGCGTTGTTGTTATTTCAACAGCCCATTATTCGAAATCAAACAGATTTTGATATTAGGCTGATTAAACACCAAGGCAATTTTTTATTATTGATTCAAAAAATTATGCCTATTTATTTTGAAGTAATTGAATATTATATTGAAATAAAAAATCAGCTTAAAAACAAAAAACTGACAGATTGTAAAATCAGTTTAGATGACATCACTAAGCAAATAAATAACTTGTTTTATCCTCATTTTATTGCCTTGACACCGCTCAATTGGTTTGTACGTTATGCTACCTATCTTAAAGCCATTGTAAAACGTTTAAATAATTTGCCTTTATTAAAAAATAAAGATGAAGCTGAATTAAAACAAATTTATCCTCTTATTCAAGCTTATGAAGTGATGAACAAACAATTGACAGATAAAAAAATTGTATCACCTTATCTAAACGAATTTAAATGGATGATAGAAGAATTTAGAATTTCTTTATATGCTCAAGAGTTAAAAACGATTTACCCTATCTCTCAAAAAAGAATGATTAGCTATTGGCAGCAACATATTCAAGTGAATAATCAGCAAAAAGGGGCAACATTAATTGAATTGATGATTGCTTTATTTATTTTGACTTTTATTACTGTTTCGGGTTTGAAACTCATCTTTAATTTAACGCATAGCCAGCCTAAAACGACAACCGATTTGGTTGAACTGATATCAGATAATGACGTGGGCTAAATCTAATAAAAATTCAGGCTTTACATTGCTTGAGTTGTTAATCGTTTTGGCATTAAGCTCGGTAGTGATATTAGGAGTTTATCATGGTTATTTTATTTTAAAAAAAAGTTTCATGGCATATTATCAAAATATTCATTTACAAAATAATATCAAATCAGTCAGTCATGAGTTTTACCATATAGCAGATAAAGCCGGAAAATTTGGTTGTGCATCAGTAAAAAACACGACTTACTTGCATTGGTCTAAAAGTTTAGGGTTTGCATCTAAACATTTAGTGTACGAGCATAACAAGCCATTATTAAATGCGACTGTTTTTAAAAAAAACGATGCGAGATTAAAAAACATATTACCGTTATCGATTTTTAGTAAATTAAAGCCAGATTCTGATATTCTTTATACTGTGCATGCTCGCACTTTTAATCAAAAAAAAGATAAAAAAACAATAGACATCTATGCTGATTGCCAAGATATTTTTTTTGTCAATAGCAATGATGATTTAGATTATTTTTATCAACATCAACAATATGATTATATAGGAGAGCTGTCGGTTGATTGTTATTTTATTGCCTTAAGTAAACGAGTAAACAATCAATCTCAAGCTATTTATTCTTTATATCGTTACAATAATGTATTAGGCTTACAAGAAGTTTTAGAGGGCGTAGAATCGTTATTAATGCATTCATCGTCAGAAAAAATAAATAATATTAAAATAGTCGTTAATTCAGTAGAAGGCAATCCACCTTTAAAAACATGGTTAAACATCGCAATATAAAAGGACATGCTTTAATTCCTGTGTTATTGCTTGCGAGCATAATCGGGTTAGGTATCATTATTTTACTGCAAACACAATTGATTCAAAAAAAATCTATTTCTGATTTTAAAGATTATGTAACAAATAAGCGCCAAGAAGAAAAAGAGTATGCTTATTTAAGCTCTTTGTCTGCCGAAACCTTGATGACTTCAAAAAATATAAAACCTATACAAAAAATACCACAAAATTTACATTATCAAAATAATGCTTATCATTATTATTTTCAAATAAATGATAGCCAGTATATTTATAAATTAGATAGTCAACATCAAAATGCTTGGTTTTCAGAACAAACTTTTGAGTATGCAGGCACAATATTAGAAATTATCCAACTAAAAAAAGAAGAGGGCAATGTATTTTTTTTATATGATAAAAGTTTGGATAAAATTGTTTTTCAAACAAGCTTCAAAAAAATGCCTGTTTTTCAATTAGTGGGCAACCCTATCAATAGTATTTATTTTTATGATAGCCAAAATCTATACAAATTAGAAATGAATTTCATAGAATTAGCTAAAATTAAAATATTAAAAAGTATCGAAAACGAAGAGTCTGAAAGCGACAATCTGCCAATTTTGCAGATTATGCGCGATGCAAAAGGCGATGGGAGATTAATTTACCTGTCATATAACAACCAACCTCCTACGTTGTTATTTCACGAAGCTTTATCTACGCAAGATGATGCTCAAGATTTATTTGAGCATTATTAATTACGTCAAAACGCATATTGAAGGATAAAACTGTATAGGGCCGACACAGGGACCGACCCCTACATAGATTGTGCTAATACAGTCATATTTATTGTTGTTTTAATTATTAGAAAGATGATGATATAAGTTCAAATAGATGATTTTTGTAGGGGCCGGTCCCTATGCCGGCCCATTGTTCATTTCATCTGGTTCTTTTGCCTCACTCAAACCGGGTGGGGGTTAATAAGCCCCCACCTTTAACTTGGACGTGAGTGCATTCACTTGTTCTTCGGCCTTATCCAGCAAATGATTTTCGCTGTAAATCACCACATTTGTTTTACCAAAATATTGACCAAACTGTGTGCATAATTCAATAAATTTATCTAACATTTTTTGGACAAATTGTTGTAATACACCATTGTTTTTTACAAGTGGTGCCAGATCATTTTTTGTTTCACTTACAATGGTTTGATAATGTTTAAAATAAGCATCTACATTTTCTTGGGTAAGATGGGTTGGATTAATACCTTGAATTTTCATGGTATCTAATAGTTGAGTGAATTTATTTTGAGCATTTAATAATATTGCTTTTTCTGGCAAATGATTGGGCTGATGCTTGAGATGAGCAAGCTTAAGATTAAATAAAGCTATCATCTCTTTTAAATTGGTCATTAATAATTGATATTGTCTTTGTGCTGAAATTCTATTTTGCATCTCTTTGCTTTCTTTATCAAAGGTTGTTTGTGGAGATAGTTCTATGGGACTTTTCCAAATAAATTGTTTGGTTTGTTCATCAAAACCCAATTCAAATTTACTGATTCGACCACTATAAACAGGTAAGTCAACGACGCGGTTATGCATGCCGGCAGTTTCAATACCAATATGATTAAGCCTTTTTAGAGAATCACCTTTGCAAGAGTAATTTAATACATTGAAATAAGGGCCATTTATTTTTGCATCTTCATCAGCTTCAATAGCATTAATGTTCGCTAATTTTTCTTTTTTTTGTTCAGAAGGTAAATTTTTCACTGATAATAATGCTTGATGTTCTGCTGAAAAATCTCTGTTCACTAAAAGCGAATCAATGCCTCTGTCTTCATTGATTTTATTAATTAACTCTAAATATTGTTCAGATGTAATTTTCCAACTTTTATGGCTGTGCTGTAGTGTGGTACTGCTGGCATTAGGAATTAAATAACGATATCTTTCTTGAACCAAACGTCCTTGATCAAAAAAATTAACAGTAGAAAAGGTACGCCTCCAAGTTCTTTCCAAAGGAATAGGGACAGGATAAAAACCAATGGCATCATCCACCACCATTTGTTGAGTTTTGGGGCAGTAATAACTAAATAATAAATAAGCGTGACCCATGACATTTGTGCTGCCACCTTGGACTGTGCAATAGCTAACAACAATGTCTGTTTTATTTAAGATGTCTTGAGGGATCATGGTTATTTCCTGTTTATTCTTTCAAAATATTATTTTCTCGAGTGTAGAGAAATTATGATTTAAAGCAACAAAATGCTGATTCAAGCAGATAAGTGGGGTATTTTTAAAGATAAGTGGCAGCAAAGAAGATTGAAGGGATTCGTTAAAACGTGTAAGATAGTCAACTAGATTTTGTGTAGCAGTTGATTTAAGGATCCCTTGCGATGTTTAAGAATTCTTTTAATACTCTGTTCAAAGCGATTGTTTTCACTTTACCTCTTGTTGTTGCCATTTTTTATACTCAACAATTGCAGGCAGAACCTAAACGCGAAATTGAAATTTCAGTGCTGAGACATGATCCACACGAAATTGTATCAGAAGCAATGGTAAATCATCGCAGCCAGTTTTTAATTACGACTGTAGCGAGTGGTGTGATGATCACTGCACCTAAATACACAATCCAAACTATCGACGATATGGTTATTCTAATGGAAGCATTAGGATTATATGGGGCAAGTTTATTACCCGAAGGGCATCCTGCGGCCATTCCAAACGATTTACGAGAATATGCGCAAAATAAATTTATTCAATCATTAGATCATTTAGATAAAATTGGTCACTATCCAGAACTCTATTTACTCTCAGGTATTAAATTTACTTCTGTCAATGACGAAAGCGAACAATTTTTTATACAAACTTCGTTATTGGCTGGTGGCACAAGTTTATTTACAGCACATTATACTGCAGATAATCTCAAATTAATGGGACAACTGATGCGTGCTATTGGTTGGAGTGAGATTTCTTTGCATCCTGCTAATCAACATCCACGTGTACCAGCCAATTTATCCAATGAACTCATGAATATGCTTGAAGAGTTTAAGATTACCGTAGATGGTTCACAGTCATTGAGAACCATTCTCGTATCGCCTGATTATCTTGGTGCCCAAGGCGTGTAATTATAGGTTGATAAACTTTGCTCTTTTCCCGCATGCTTAATCGAATATTATCAGCAAGGCGGGGTGAAACTGTGTTTGAATTCTTAACCAAAGATCAAAAAGCTTTTTTTAATCAAAAAGTTGCTTTTATTACCGGAGCGAGTAGGGGCATTGGTCGTGAAGTGGCGCTTTCTCTTGCCTCTCTTGGCGTTAAAATCGCTGTAGTTGCCAAAACCAAAGATCCTCATCCTAAATTACCCGGCACAATTGAAACGGTTAGAGCTGAGATTGCAGAAATAAATGGCGCGAGTAATGTGATTGCCATTCAAACAGACATTCGAGACGAAGAAGCTGTCAAAAGAGCAGTAGATCAAACTGTAGAAGCATTTGGTGGCATCGATTTTTTAATTAACAATGCCAGCGCTATCAAACTAGCCCCTACACAACAACTGAGCATGAAAGAATTTGATCTCATGCAGCAAGTGAATGAGCGTGGCACCTTTATGTGTGCGAAATACTGCATCCCCTATTTAGAGAAATCAACTTCAGGAAGAATTCTAACGTTTTCTCCGCCACTCAACTTACAACCAAAATGGTTTAAAGATTTTCTGGGATATAGCCTATCTAAATATGGCATGAGTCTATGTACTTTGGGATTAGCAGAAGAGCTAAGAAGTAAAGGAATAGGGGTAAATGCGTTATGGCCTAAAACCATGATTGCAACAGCAGCCATCGAATTTAATTTTCCAAAAGAATGGTTAGAGCAGACCAGAAAGCCCAAAATTATGGCAGATGCTGCTTTATGTGTTTTATCTCAACCAAACAATGTGACAGGACAATTTTTGGTAGATGAGTTGGTTTTACAAGAAGCAGGGGTAAGCGATTATGCTGATTATGCTGTAAATCAATCGATGAAGTTGATGCCGGATATCTTCCTATAAGATTATACCATTATCGTTTTGCCGGTTTAGGTAAAAACCTTAGTGAATGAATAATTAAGGGATGCAGCTATGTATCCCTTTTTTTATCTCTAAAAAAATAAAAATAAAAAAGTTATATTTATTCATAGACTTATTGCATTTTGACAAGGGCTTTTTCATTTTTCTGATTTTCAACCAATGTAAGAAACTTAAGTAGTGATTCAATGTAGTTTTGATATCGAATTTTTTTGCACCAAATTATTTTCAAATAAATCCTTCAAATACATACTTACTATGCAATTAATCATCAGATAATAAAAAGCCAGAGTACAAATTTTCTGCTAGATTGTTTTGTGTCGGGACAGAAGTTCTGATAGCATACACTCAATGTGGCTATGCTACGCCAGTTCCCTCTTCGTAGTTTGTAAGATAGAAAAGGTATAGTTTTGTTACTTTAAACATTACTTTTGTTTATGACCGTAATACGTGTCAAATTTAGGAGAGACAGATTCATGAGGAAGGGTACTAAACTAAAATTAGCCGTACTAGCAGTTGCTGGTTTAGGCTTAGTTGCATCCGGTAGCGCTTTTGCTGAAAGAGACATGGAAATCGACTCACGTGGTGGGATCAAGCTGGGTAACAAAGATGTTAGCGGATACTGGTTTGATTTAACCGGCCGTATTCATTACGACGTTGCCTTATACAATGGTGATGACTCCGATCGTTTTGGCTACCCAAGTGGATCACATTTACGCCGTGCACAAATTGCTATTCAAGGTGGTGTGAATGATAACTGGGAATACAAAGCCGAATTCAAATTAAACGAGCTTAACACTGGTGACAACATTGTTAATGAGGCTTATATTGCTTATGCTGCTTGCAAAAACATGTGGTTTGCAGTGGGTCAAGTATCTATCCCATTCAGTTTAGAAGATTGGGCAAGCTCAAATACGATTCCTTTAATGGAAACACCATTACCTATTCAAGCGTTTAGCCCAGGTTTTGGCTTAGGTATCTACGGCGAATGGCAATACATGAATATGTTTAGCTTAGCAGCTGCTTTATACCATCCTAGACATGGTGTAGAACAAACAAGTTCGACATTCACTCCAGATGGCCTTCAAGCACGTGGTAGCGATCGTTTAGGCATCGCGGGTCGTTTAACGTTCTCCCCAGTGCATACAGCAACTGAAGCGTATCATTTTGGTTTATCCGCACGTCATCAAAAATTACATGATACACACAACACAGTGGCGTTCAGCACGAAGCCAGAAGTTCGTGCTCGTTCAACACCATCATTATCCACAGCGATTGCTGCTAATACATCAGAACACTATGAAGTCTATGGCTTAGAAGCAGCTGGTCAGTGGGGCCCATTGGTTGTTCAGGGTGAATACGTGATGGCAGATGTTGATCGCACTACAGGCGGTGATGCTGATTACAACGGTTACTACGTTTCTGCATCATATGTATTGACTGGCGAAACCAGAAAATATGATTTTGCTTCTGGTACATTTGGTGGCGTTACTCCTCACTCTAAGCGTGGTGCTTGGGAAGTGGCAGGACGTTACAGTTATGTTAACCTAAGTGATGATAATGTTACTGTTGGTGCAGGTGGTGAGCATGACTTAACACTGGGCGTCACTTGGTATGCAAACAAAAATGTTCGTTTTATGCTTAACTACGTTCATGCAGATATAGACCGTAATGGTTTTGCAGAGCATAAGTTAAATATTCTTGGCGGTCGTGCACAAGTTAACTGGTAGAAATATTGGTTATCTGATTCTTCGAATCTGCTCAAAACCCTACAATTTAAAAGTTGTAGGGTTTTTTTTACTTGATAAAAAATATTTAGTATTTAAACTTAAAATAGGTACAGCCAGATCGTGTGCTTTTTTCATAAAGCTATATATAAAAACAGTATGATTCATGGATGAATATTAATGAGCATGAAAATTAAGTCAAAAAACTTGACGGCTTTTTTTCTGGTTTGCAACCTAAGTCTAGCGTTAGGTGGGTGTGCTTGTTTAAATACCCCAGAACCAGAAAAAGAAACGATAGATCCTTACGAATCAGTGAACAGAACTGTTTTTAAATTTAACCAAAAAGCTGATAAATTTGTGATAAAGCCAGTTGCAACAGCTTATAATAAGACTTTGCCAGAAACCATACAAAGTCGTGTTTCGAACTTTTTTGATAATTTAAGAGATATCACAACCTCAGCCAATGATTTGCTACAAGGCAAATTCGGCCAGTTCGCTCATGACGCGAGTCGTTTTATGATTAATAGTACCGTCGGTATTTTAGGTACATTTGATCCTGCTACTCATTTAGGGTTAGAAAAACACAAAGAAGATTTTGGCCAAACACTTGCTGTATGGGGTTATGAGAACTCTGCCTACATTGTTTTGCCCATTTTGGGATCAAGTACAGTAAGAGATACGGCCGGTTTAGCGGTTGATTTTAATGCATTATCTATTTGGCCTTTAATAGAATCCGATAAAGTTAAATATGGATTAACAGGGTTAGATTTATTAGATATACGTGCTCAGCAACTCAAAAATGAAAATGTGATTAAATCTTTAGCTGTCGATGAATATATTTTTATGCGAGATGCTTATTTACAGCGCAGACAATATTTAATTAGTGATGGTAAAGTGACAGAAACGTTACCAGAAGAAAGTGAAACAAAAGAATCCTCAGGAGATGCTTCTGAAACAACCAATGCAGAAGCATTCCCTGGCGAAGAAAGCAATCAAAAGATTGCTCGATAAAAATTAAATTTTCACACTAAACCAAATCCATAATCTGTGTCCATTACCATAGTCACTGCCAGATTTGGCACTGAGTTTAGCGTAATCAACACCGATATCAAATTGTTTTAAGAAACTTCTGCTTAAACCGAAATCCCATTCATGACCAATACTGCCTTCACCAGAATAATGATCAAAATAATGGTAAGCCGCTTTACCTTTTAGTCCAAACATTAAATCTGCCCATAAGCCGACATAAAAGTCATTTACACCTTTAGAAGTAGGTCTATATAAGAAATTATCTGTCCAGCCTTGATGCATATGGCTTGATGCTAATGGCGTACGTAGATATTTACCTGGGCTCTTATCATCACCTTCTAATGAAGCAAAACCAAGATTAATACCATAATTTTGATAAATCGCATGCAAATCAATTAAATAATAGTGTGCGGTATAATCAAAAGGATTATCACGTGCTTCGTTTTGAATAGCTGCTTCTAAATTATATTTGAAAATAAAATCACGTTCTACTCTGGTTCTACCAGACAGTCTGGCACCAAAAGTGTCACTAGAATCTGTTTGCACGATATCGTCATGGACAAAATAAGCATATGCGGTGATGTCTAAACAAGGTATGACATTCCAGGTGACATTAATTAAATGCGTATCATGTTTACGCTGGCCAATTTCAGCACGTTTATTGCCCTGCCAAGGGGAGTTATATTGAAAAACATAGGCATAAAACCATTGCACATCAGGTATGATTGAGCTGTGAATAGACACGGCATCAAAGGTTTGAGGTGTTTGTCTAAAATTAGAAGAGCCTACAAAACGTTCGTCATCAAAACTGAAAGCCTGACGGCCTATTTTGACATGATTTTTGTCCCAGCCATTAAATTGGACAAAGGCCTGTGTCATCGCAGTGCCTTCAGGATCGGGAATCATAGGATAATAAGGTTCTTGCCCCGGTGTTGTGCCTAATCCTGCATTATGTTTTTCATTAAAATAAGAGGTGACATGATTAAATTCAAGTAAACCTAAAAAATCACACATGTCGGCGGTATTATAAGTTAGTTTTGTTGCAAGAGTATAAGCACGCCCTGCTGCAAGGATAGGTTCATAGGCATGTTCTGCTCTGACTCTAAAATTTAAAGCGACGTCGCCCTTATGAACCCCCTCTTGGAGGGTAGCTGCTCTCTTGCTCGGTATAACCATAGGGTTATTTACCTTTGCTTCTATGCTTGTACTCATGCTAATAGAGCAAGTTAGTAACATTGCAGTAATTAGGGGAAAACGATTAGAATATGCGGGGTAGTTTTTTTGGCAATTAACTAAGTCCATTTTTTGTTAATCCTTTCAGACAGCCGTTATGAGTAAAACAAATTTTATTCTACATCAATTACCTGCGGAAATAATTACCTGATATTATATACAGATAGGTTGTATCAAGAAAAAAAGTTTTTTGGCGATAATAACACTATCAGTGCGTCCGGCTTATTTCGGGGGCATTTTTTATATCTAATCGTGAGAAAAATTGAGTATGAACGAGCAGAATAAAACCCAAGAGAATCCACCAGAAGATCCTACTTCAGCTAAAGGTAGTTCTTCAGAAACGGGCGATAATCAAGGGAAGTCACTTATTAATAAAGAAAAAGTGCTAAAAACAATTAATACCCTTGCTCAAAAAACCAAAGAGATAAAACAATCTTTTATTGATATTCCAGAAGAAAAACCACTGACTCAACCTAAAAAATCAGAAAAATTTAAAACAGATGAAAAATATTGGGAAATCAAAACCGCTCATAGTGTGGCGCATGATCCTTTATTAAGCTGTTTAATTATTTTAACCCGTATAGAACACAATCCTTTTTCACCCGAAACACTGATTGCAGGATTGCCGTTAGTTGACAACAAATTAACACCTGAATTATTTATCCGAGCAGCGGATAGAGCAGGGATGTCGGCTCAAATTGTGAAACGTGAGTTAGGCGATATTTCTCAGCTCGTATTACCAGCTGTCTTGTTAATGAGACATAAGCAAGCTTGTATTTTAATCGAAATCAATGATGAAGAACGAAAAGCAAAGATTATTCAACCTGAAACAGGGCAAGGTGAAAAATGGGTAAACCTCGACGAATTAGATAAAGAATACACCGGCCATGCTGTTTTTAGCCGCCCAACCTATCGATTTGATACTCGAACAGACGAAAATTTAACACTCAAACCACAATCCTGGTTTTGGGGGGTGATTAAGAACACTTGGCCTTTATATATTGAAGTTTTGTTAGCATCGTTTTTTATTAATATCTTTGCAATTGCCTCTTCTTTGTTTGTGATGAATGTGTATGATCGAGTCGTTCCCAATGGTGCAATGGATACTTTGTGGGTACTATCGATTGGTGTCTTGGTTGTTTTCACTTTCGACTTTATCATGAAAATGCTCAGAGGGTATTTTATTGATATCGCAGGAAAGAAAACCGATGTGATTTTATCGGCGAATATATTTGAGCAAATGATGGGCGTGAAAATGTCCGCAAGACCAGAGTCGGTCGGTAATTTTGCTAATAATTTACAACAATTTGAATCTTTCAGAGACTTTTTTACGTCAACCACTATCTCTACGTTAGTGGATTTGCCTTTTGTGATTTTCTTTTTGATAATTATTGGGTACGTTGGTGGCATGGTTGTGGTGGTGCCCATTTTATGTATTCCTATCGTGATTGCCGTAGGGCTTATTATTCAAGGACCACTTAATCGAGTTGTAAAAGAAACCTATCGTTATTCGGGTCAAAAACATGCCATGTTAATTGAGGCATTGACGGGTGTTGAAACCATTAAAGCAGTCTCAGCAGAATCACCCTTGCAAAGAAAATGGGAACATGTTGTGGGCATGGCAGCAAAATTAGGCACAAAAGTGAGAGGGTTGTCTCTTACTGCCATTAATTTTTCTGTGTTCATGCAACAAATTGCAGGTGTTTTTGTGGTTATCTTAGGGGTCAGTATCATTACCGATGGTAAGATGACCATGGGGGCGCTCATTGCTTGTACTATTTTAACCGGAAGAGCATTAGCCCCTTTATCTCAAGTAGCGGGTTTGTTAACACGTTATCATCAATCATTGGCAGCACTCACTTCATTAGATAATGTCATGAAAATGCCAACAGATAGATTGAGAGGCAAAACACCGTTACATAGACCTGTGTTAAATGGTGATATTGAATTCAAAAATGTGTCTTTCCTGTATCCTAAGCAATCGGTTCCTGCTTTGAATAATATTTCTTTCAAAATTAATGCAGGCGAAAAAATAGGCATTATTGGTCGTATCGGTTCAGGTAAAACAACCATTGAAAAACTCATCTTAAGCTTATACCAAGCAACAGAAGGAACCGTATTAATCGATGGCGTTGAAATTAGCCAATTAGATCCGGCAAATCTTCGTCGCAATATTGGTTACGTTCCTCAAGATATTATGTTGTTTTACGGCACAGTAAAAGACAATATTGTCTTAGGTGCACCTTATGTCGACGATACAGAAGTATTAAGAGCCGCAAAGATAGCGGGTGTCACTGAGTTTGTGTCTAAACATCCCCAAGGGTTTGATATGCCGGTGGGCGAACGAGGTGAAAAACTATCTGGTGGGCAAAGACAAGCCATTACGGTGGCAAGAGCATTAATTTCCGATCCGCCTGTTTTGGTGTTGGATGAGCCCACTAATATGATGGACAATCGTACAGAAGAGCAGTTTAAAGCACAGCTTCAAGAATATAGTGTGGGTAAAACATTAATTTTGGTTACTCATAAGGGTTCATTATTGTCTTTGGTCGACAGGGTTATTTTAATGGATGGTGGAAAAATTGTGGCAGACGGCCCAAGAGATTTAGTGTTGAAAGCCTTAGCAGAAGGCAAACTGCATGCGCCTTCTTAATAATGGAAAGATAGAAATATGAAAGACGAAAAGAAAATTGAAGCTTCTGACGTAGAGTTTATGACAGATACTACAGCGGCAATGGTGCGTACTACACCTATTCGTTACCATATGATTTTATGGGTATCGGTGGCTTTTATGTTGGTGTTTTTGCTTTGGGCAGATAATGCTTCATTAGAAGAAGTGACACGTGGTCAAGGTAAAGTGGTTCCTTCTAGTAATATGCAAATTATTCAAAATCTTGAAGGGGGTATTATTAAAGATATTCGTGTTCGAGCTGGTGATGTGGTCGAGCAAGATCAAATTTTAATGATTATTGATGACACTCGTTTTTCTTCTTCTTTTAAAGAAGGAGTTGGCCAGTTAAACGTATTGAAACTTAAAGTGGCAAGATTGAGTGCAGAAGTAGACGGAAAACCTTTTGTGGTGCCAGAAGACATTGCGAAAAATTTTCCTCAAATTGTGCCAACAGAGCAACAGTTGTACCAGGCTAGAATTAATGATTTAAACGTCAAATTAAATTTATTAATCGATCAACAAAATCAACGTGCGCAAGAATTGAAAGAATTACAATCTAGGCAAGATCAGCTTAAGCGTAGTTACGATTTAGCCAAAAAAGAATATGATCTCACTCAGCCTTTGGTAAAAGATGGTGCTGTATCTCAAGTAGAGTTATTAAGATTAGAGCGCCAAGTAAACGATCTGCAAGGTGAGCTTTCAGCCAATCAATTGGCGATGCCAAGATTGCAATCAGCCTTAGAAAGCGCACAGAAAAAAGTGGAAGAACAAAAAATTGAATACCGAACTAAGGCTCTAGGCGAATTAAACGATGCCAAATCAGAACTCTCTAAAATTTCGGAACAAAATACAGCACTTGAAGATAGGGTGAACAGAACATTAGTCAGATCGCCTGTCAAAGGAACGGTTAACCAGGTTAAAATTTCTACCATAGGTGGGATTGTTCAGCCAGGACAAGATTTGATTGAAATTGTGCCATTAGAAGATAGTTTATTGGTAGAAGCGAATGTTCGCCCCTCTGATATTGGTTTTTTAAAACCAGGATTAGAGTCCATGGTAAAGCTAACAGCCTATGACTTTGCTATTTATGGTGGGTTAAAAGGTGAGCTAGAACGTATTAGTGCCGATACGATTACCAATGATAAAGGGGAGAGTTTTTATCAAATTCATGTGAGAACAAAGAAAAATTACATTTTGCACAACGGTAAGCATTTGTTAATTAAGCCAGGTATGGCGGTGACGGTAGATATTAAAACAGGTGAAAAAACCGTCTTAGATTATATCCTTAAACCTATTCTTAAAACCAAGCAAAATGCAATGCGTGAAAGGTAAAAAAAAGTCATGTTGCTTATTGCAACTCAAGATATAGAACTCGCCAAATTATGTTCCGATGGACTGTCGGCGAGTTTTAACTTGTATGAGCCTTTTATTAAAGAATTCAAAAATTTAGAAATTATTCTAAAAAAAAATAAAATAGATGTTTTATTGCTCGATAAATCTGTTTTACCTTCTGAAGGGATTAATCATCTGTCAGAACTCATCACGCATCAAAAAGATCTAAAAATTATTTTATGGGTAAAAGATTATCAACCACAAGAAGAGCTCTCGGCTGTCATATTTGGCGCCAAAGCTTATTGCTTGAAAACAACCTCTATTGATATTTTAAAAAAGGTTATCACCAAAGTATCCGAAGGAGAGTTGTGGGTAGATAGAAAATTTGTAAATAGATTATTAATTTCGCTAGAAGATTTAACAAAAGCTAAACACAAAGAAGCTGTACATCTAGACAGTGGTTATGATTCTTTAACACCTAGAGAAAAAGAAATCGCGAATCTTGTTGCAACAGGCTACCCTAATCGAAAAATTGCCAACACTTTGAATATTTCTGAAAGAACCGTAAAAGCGCATTTAGGGGTTATATTTAGAAAATTGAATATAACCGATCGTTTACAACTTGCCTTATATGTCACTAAATATCATCAAGTCAGTGGTTTATGGTGTGCTAAACCACCTGGCTAAATTTAATGGTTGTGTTTACACTTTGTAGAGGTAATGGAAATACCGAAATCCTGCTTTTATATCCAGAATATGTAAACGCGCTTTGGTTTCTGTTACAGTCATATTTCATTCGAACTCACGGAAGATGGACGACATTGCTATGACAACAAATAAATTGACTAAAACCCTTATTGGTTTAAGCCTAATAACTGGGGCAGCCTTTTCTTGCTCAGTTCAGGCTCACACCTTATCTGACGCCGTTGCCCAAGCAGTGTTAATGGGGCCAGACGTGGCGATTCAAGCGAACAAGAAAAACCAATTTAATCATCGTTTGCGACAAGCTTATGCGGGTTATCTACCCACGTTAGATGTCAATGGTGCGGTTGGGAGAGAGCACAGCGATAATCCGACCACTAGAGGTGCAAATAACCAAGGTGGTTCAAAAACGCTAACCAGAACAGAATTTAACCTAACCGCTAGACAAATGCTATTCGATGGCTTTGCAGTTAAAAATGATACTGAAGGCAGACTAACACAGGTCAGAGCAGAAGCTTGGCGCACAAATGGTACAGCACAAGATACAGCAGCTCAGGTAGTTCAACAATACCTTGAAGTGTTGCTACAAAAGAAATTAGTTAACTTAGCTAAATACAATTTAGATGCGCATGAAAGAATTTATGGTCAAATCGAAAAACGCAGTGAAGGTGGTGTGGGTCGTAAAGCCGATTTAGATCAAGCTGAAGGCCGTTTAGCATTAGCCAGAACAAATTTAATTTCAGCACAATCTCAATTAAGAGATGCAAAAACTCGCTATGAAAGATTAGTGGGCTTACCAGCAGAAGGTTTATCTCAACCCTCTGTGCCAGATGTTGGGTTCCCAGAAAATGAAAGAGCTGCGGTAGCAATCGGTTTAAATAATAATCCTATTTTACGCTCAGCGATTGGTGATGTGAGTGCAGTGCGCTCGGCAAGAAAATTAGCGCAAGCAAATTTCTTTCCACGTTTCGATTTAGAAGCAAGCTTAGGCCGTAATAACAATATCGATGGCTCTGAAGGCGATAACGATGATTTCTCCGTGATGTTAAGAGGTCGTTATAACATTTTCAAAGGTGGCGCAGATATTGGTAAAGTGAACGAAGAATGCTGGCGTATTCAAGAAGCACAAGAAGTTCGTAATCGTGCTCATCGTGAAACCCAACAAGCAGTTGAATTGGCTTGGAACTTGTTTACCACAGCCAGAAATCAGCAAAAATTCATGAAAGCACACATGGATGCAGCTGAAAGAACACGTGATGCTTACTTGAAACAATTCAATATTGGTCAAAGAACGTTGTTAGACGTATTAGACTCTGAAAATGAGTTATACAGCGCTAGAACACGTTATGTTTCGGCTAAAAACCAAGAAATATTTGGTAAATACCGCTTGTTAAGTCATATGGGTATGTTGTTAGAATGCTTGGGCGTAGAATTGCCAGAAGCAGCTAAATTAAAAGAACCTAAGTTGTTTGCTCTAGATTCTTAAATTTAGTTTGGTGTTTTCAAAAAAAGGGGCTGTACAGCCCCTTTTTTTTCAACAGAAATAAAGATAATAAGGTGAAAGACAAATGACCTTATCAAAGCAATTATTCTTGACAGTGTTTATCATTCTCATTTGTCTTTTTGGTGGAATGAGCTATTTTACGCTAGAAAATACCGAAAAATTTGTGCAAAAACAATTGGCGCAAAGCGCTAAAGATATTGCCGATACCCTCAGTTTTTCAATCACCTCAAGTTTAAAAAATGAAGATTTTGTTGGAGCAAAAAGAATCATTGATGCCTTATTTAAGTCTGGTTATTATCAAAATATTAAATTAATTTCTAGCAATGAGGTTGAGTTAATTGATTTGGTAAATGAACAAGATATTTTTGATGTGCCGGATTGGTTTGTTCAAGTTGTGAATATTAATCCCCCTGTCAAACAGGCTTATGTTATTGATGGCTCTACTTCACTAGGTAAAGTTTTTGTACAATGTCATCCTGGGTTTGCCTATGAGCAAGCTTATGAAACAATGAAAGAAAATCTTTATATCTTGTTGTTAGTTACTTCATTGGTGATGACATTGGGGTATGCTTTACTTTATATTTTATTGTCACCACTAAGAGAGATAAAAAAACAAGCAAAACTCATTACCAAGAAAAACTTTTATCAGATTACCGCACTTCCCTGCGCAAGCGATTTGCGCTCTATGGTTAGCGCAATGAACTATCTTTCTGAAAGACTTCGTGTGCTATTCGAAAAACAACAAAAATTAGTCAAACACCTACAAGAAAAAGCTTATTTTGATGGGTTAACAGGCTTAAAAAATACATTATGGCTAAAGCATAAATTATATCTGTTGAGAAAAAATAAAGAATCAGGTCAGGGCTTATATCTTTTATTAGAATTGGTGGATTTTAAATCTTATAACGATCAATATGGCCGAATGAGCGGTGATCAAGTTTTGATACAAACGGCACGATTGCTCGAAACACATTTTAAAACAGAATTTAATCCTATTATTGCACGAGTAGAAGGAGCCTGTTTTGCCGTTGTTTTGTTAAATCAAACGATTGAAGATACTCAAAAAGTGGCGACATCTATTTCTGCTTTGTTTGGACAATATACTCAAATTGCTTTTATGTCGTCAAACAAAATAGGGCATGCGGGTGTGGCGCTTTTTAATTATAGTGAAAAAGAGTTAGATATTAGTAAAAAAGTGAGCATGGCACTCACTCAAGCAAAAATCGAGGGCATGAATAATTGTGTGATATATAAAGAAACGCAACAAGACACAACAAAGTTAAGAACAGAGGCACAGTGGAAAAAATTATTCACTCAAAGTCTTAAAGATAAAAAGATTTATTGTGAGTTTGAAACCATCAAAATGTATACGCATGCCGAAAATGAATATGTAGAATGTTTGGCTCGGTTGGCAGTAACCGAAGATAATATATTGCTAGCAAATGAGTGGATATATACGGCACAAAAATGCCAAATGATTCATAAAATTGATTTAGCTATTTTTTCTAATATCATCGAAAAAATGAAAGCTGAACCCATTTCACATAAATATTATTTTATTAATTTATCGAGTGAGACATTATTGCAGCCATATTATCCAGAAGATATTTTAAGCAGAATCTCAACCCTTGGTCATCTAAAAGAAAATATTATCATAGAATTATCAGAATACGAGTTGATTCAGCATTTAGACGCCTTAAAACCTATTTTAGAAAAGCTGACTCAAGCGGGTCTTAAACTTTCTATCGATCATTTTGGTGCCAATGTAAATCAATTACATTATATGCAAGATTTTCCTATATCCTATATTAAAATCTACTCTGCTTTTACCCAAGATATTGTGTCTCATATTGAAAATCAAATGTTGATTAAAACCTTTATTGATATAGCACATAGCGTGAAGGCGAAAGCGATTGCGAAACACATTGAGAATCAGGAGAATATGCTCGCACTTCGGAAGATAGGTATTGACGGAGTGATGGGATATATTGTAAGGTGATTGACTGAATTTTGGTACAAATATCTTGCGTTCGTTCTCGTAATCACGTAAGGTGCATACCTTCGTATTTTATTTTAATGGATTGAAGTATTGTCGGCCGGACTGCCCCAGGTTTTTTGAGACCATTTATCTTAAACTTACATATAATAAATAGGGTTAGGTAGTATATGGAAAAAGGGGGAGTCACCTTGTCAGGCCGTCATTCTGGTTATACTCAGCAGCCTGCATTGAGCGGGTTGTGGTCAGTTTTAGCATGGGTAATCTGTTTATTAGCGGCCCTTTTTTATTGCTATGAGTATCTGCTTCGTATTTCTCCTAATGTAATGGTTCCAGAGCTGATGAGAGCGTTTAATGTTCCCACAGCAGATGGTGTTGCCGCTTTGGTCGGTTACTACTATTACGCCTATACCCCTATGCAAATCCCCGTTGGCCTTTTATTAGATAAATATGGTCCACGTCGCATTCTGACTTTCGCAACCTTGTGTTGTGCCATAGGTGCCGTATTTTTTGCAACCACTTCTAGTTATGCGGTTGCCGCCGTTGCACGATTTTTTATTGGTTTTGGTTCAGCCTTTGCTTTTGTTGGCGTGCTAAAAGTCGCTTCTATTTGGTTACCACCTAATCGATTTGCTTTTATTTCAGGCTTCACGACAGCCTTAGGCATGCTGGGAGGCATGTTTGGGAATTGGACCATGAACAAAATGGTCGCCACCATGGGGTGGGATGGAACGCTAAGCTACTTTGGTTGGTTTGGTTTCTTTGTTGTGCCAGTGATGTGGTTACTTATCAGAGATGTGCCCAATTTCAAAAGTGAATCTATTCAACGTATCGAAACCACCTTTAAGCAACTGGGCGGCGATTTTTTAACCTTGTGTAAAAACCGTCAGATTTGGATCAACGGCTTGATTGGCGGCTTTATCATGATGCCGACAATGGTTTTTGCTGAGTTGTGGGGTGGTGAATACGTTCAACAGGTTTATGGCCTAGATAAAGATCTTTCTATTCAGTTGGTCACCATGGTACTACTAGGGTGGGCGATAGGCGGACCCATTACAGGAATGATTTCAGATAAACTCAATAATCGCCGTATGCCGCTGATAGCTGGTTCTTTACTCGCTGCAGTGGTCATGTTCTTTTTTATTCAAACTCAAACACTTTCTCCTTGGAGTATTGGCGCGGTATTATTTTTCTTAGGTACATTATCGAGTGTCGAAAATATTTGTTTTGCAGTGAGTAAAGAAATATCGCCTGCGCAAGTAGCAGGTAGTGCCATTGCGACGACCAATTTTATTGTGGTATTGGTTGGCATGATTTTCCAAAGAGCAGCCAGTAAGTTGATAGACTATTTCTGGAATGGTGCTGTTAAACTGGATGGCACGCCATTTTATTCACCCGAAGTGTTTAAGAACACTATGTTGATAATGCCTATTGGGTTAGTCTTAGCAGCAGTGATGGCTTATTTTTGGCTAGAAGAATCGGGTAAAACTTTTAGCAATAAATAATCGTATTCTAATATTTATTCCAAGGATGGATAAAGATGAAAAAATTTTTAATCACACTTCTTTTTAGTATTACTTTCTCTGCTTTGCTTTCCGGTTGCGCTTTTGAGCCAACCTACCGAGGGCAAAAAGTTCATCCCGCTTACCCCGAAATGGTCAAAAACTGCGAGTTCATAGGCGAAGTCACAGGGTGCTCAAACTACTCCTATACGCCATTTGGTAGACAATTTGCTAAGTATCGTGCCATGGACGAAGCAGGCCGAATTGGGGCAACTCACATCGTTTGGGAGGCCATGACCACGGGAGTTCACCCCACAGCTTATGGCAGAGCGTATCGTTGTTCCCCATGTGACAATAAAAGTGTAGAAAATTGTGCTCATTAGCTCCAAAATATGAGCAATTGCACCATTTTGTTGCGTTTTTAATGCCATTTAGACCAACCCCTCATTTCAGACGATAAACGTGTACCTGTAACACTGTTCTATTTTACCAATTCCCCCTAAAATACTGCATCGGGGGAATAATATGACTAGCAACGCAACTCAAGAAGATTCACTGTTTCGACAAGAAGCTTTAGTCCATCAAAAAGATAGGCTATATGGCGAAGTATTGCTATTGCAGCCGTTTTCATATCGATTGATGACAGGGTGTGCGGTCGCTTTATTATTACTGACCATATTTTTTCTGTGTTGGGGTACTTATACCAAAAAAGAAACCGTTAAGGGTTTGATTGTGCCAGATAAAGGTATTGTCAAAATTTTTGGTCAACAACAGGGTATTATCACCACCATTCATGTTGCACAAGGCCAGCTGATTAACGAAGGCGACCCTTTATTTACGGTGACGTCAGATAAGTCTCAAGCCAATCAACAAGGTGTAGAAACCAAGTTGCTACAAGAATTAACGCTGTCTAAACAAAAATATCAAGATCAAATCACAGCAGAACAAAAACTGCTTGAATCGGAAAAAAGCCGTTTGATTCAACAGCAGAGCCATGGTAGAGAAGAATTAGCTCAAATTCAAAAGGCTATCACCTTAGGCAAC
>CAYSTH010000017.1:0-2042 GCA_964433995.1 uncultured Francisellaceae bacterium
AAACCAAGCGATTTATTCGACGAATTTGCGGGCAAAATGAACCCAGAATTACAATCTGGCGACGTGAAATATCACCAAGGTTTCTCAAGTGATGTGTCTACAGCAGGTGGTCCTGTTCATTTGGCTTTAGCTTTTAACCCTTCACATTTAGAAATTGTGACACCGGTCGTTTTAGGTTCGGTGCGCGCGCGCTTAACACGTTGGAATGATCCAACAGGTAGCAAAGTATTGCCTGTGGCGATTCATGGTGACGCGGCTTTTGCTGGACAAGGCGTGGTGGTTGAAACCCTAAACATGTCCCAAACAAGAGGATATGGTATCGGTGGTACGATTCATATCGTTATCAATAATCAAGTAGGGTTTACAACAAGCGATACGCGAGATTCTCGTTCTACTTTGTATTGTTCAGATGTGGCTAAAGTCATCCAAGCACCCATTTTGCATGTTAACGCAGATGATCCCGAAGCAGTGATATTTGCCATGCAGTTAGCATTAGATTACCGCACAGAATTTAAAAAAGATGTGGTCATCGATTTAGTTTGCTATCGCCGTCATGGTCATAACGAAGCTGATGAGCCTTCAGCAACACAACCTGTGATGTATCAAAAAATTTCAAAACATCCAACGGTCAGACAGCTTTATGCAGAAGAGCTGGTCAAACAAGCAACCTTAGAAAATAACTTGCCTCAAGATCTAGTTAAAAATAATCGTGATGCGTTAGATAAAGGCGACACAGTTGCCAGAAAAATGATATACGATTCTAAATTAGATTTTGTTATCGACTGGTCAAAATATAAGAACGATGATTGGCGTGCTCCTGCTAAAACATCGCTCACTAAAGAAGTGGTTGACCAGTTAGCAACTAATATTACACGTATACCAGATAATTTCACACTGCACCCACGTGTGGCCAAAATTGTTCAAGATCGTGAAAAAATGCTCAAAGGTGAAATGCCTTTAGATTGGGGTTGTGCAGAATTATTAGCTTATGGTTCTTTGTTATTACAAGGTCATGGTGTGCGTATTTCTGGTCAAGATTGCCGTCGTGGAACATTCTTCCATCGCCATGCAGGCGTGTTTGATCAGGCGACAAACGAAGCCTATTTAGGGCTACAACATATTTCGGCAACTCAACCTAAATTTGAAGTCATCGATTCTTTATTATCAGAAGAAGCCGTTATGGCTTTTGAATATGGTTTTGCTTGTTCAGAACCTAAAACCATGACGATTTGGGAAGGCCAGTTTGGTGACTTTGCCAATGGTGCTCAAGTGGTTATCGATCAGTTTATCAGTTCTGGTAAACAAAAATGGGGCAGATTATGCGGTTTGTCTTTATTCTTACCACATGGTTATGAAGGCCAAGGACCAGAACATTCTTCAGCGCGTTTAGAAAGATTCTTGCAGTTATGTGCAGAAAATAACATGCAAGTGTGTGTACCTTCTACAGCGGCTCAAGCATTTCATATGATTCGTCGTCAAATGCTAAGAGATGTTCGTATGCCTTTAGTGGTGATGACACCTAAGAGCTTACTGAGACACAAATTGGCCAGCTGTGATCTTTCTGAATTTTTAAATGGTGAATTTAAAGCGGTGATTCCAGAAGTGGAAAAACAAGATCCGAAGAAAGTGAATAGAGTGGTTATGTGTTCTGGTAAAGTGTATTACGATTTAATTGATGCACGAGCAAAGAACAATCTAAATGAGACAGTTGCCATTATTCGTATTGAGCAATTGTATCCATTCCCTGAAAAAGAGCTTATTGAAGTACTCAAGCCTTACCAGCACGTTTCTGAGTTTGTTTGGTGTCAAGAAGAACCTAAAAACCAAGGTGCTTGGTACCCAAGTTCACATCATATGTGGGCATGCTTAGGTAAATCGCAGCAACTCTCTTTTGCTGGACGTCCGCCGGCAGCAGCACCTGCTTGTGGTTATTATGAAATGCATAATCAACAACAACAGGCGTTGATTCAGCAGGCACTAGGTAAGTAATTAAAATTAATTGAAGTAGAGAAAGGTAGAAAAAATATGGCCATTGATATTAA
>CAYSTH010000017.1:2052-23026 GCA_964433995.1 uncultured Francisellaceae bacterium
CGGTTTTACCCGAATCGGTATCCGATGCAACGATTGCCACTTGGCACAAAAAGCCAGGTGAACCTGTAAAACGTGATGAAAATCTTGTTGATATCGAAACAGACAAGGTTGTATTGGAAGTGGTTGCCCCTGCTGATGGCACATTAGAAAAAATTCTGCATCAAACAGGCGATACAGTAAAAGGCGAACAGGTCATTGGTCTATTTAAAGCAGGTGCTATCGAAGCCGCTCCTGCCCAAGCAACAGCAGCGCCTGTTGCAA
Source organism: uncultured Francisellaceae bacterium (assembly GCA_964433995.1). Classification (GTDB taxonomy): domain Bacteria; phylum Pseudomonadota; class Gammaproteobacteria; order Berkiellales; family Berkiellaceae; genus CADEEZ01. The sequence continues at coordinate 2,314 of CAYSTH010000017.1, forward strand.
CACCTGCTACACCAGCTTCTTCTACCAGCACAGCTCCAGCAGCAGGTCCTGCTGTACGCCGTATGATGGGTGAAAATGATGTTGCACCAGAAAGTGTGACTGGCACAGGTAAAAGTGGCCGTATTACAAGAGATGACGTCAGCAAAGCAATGACGCCTGCCACTGCAGTGAGTTCAGAAATGGCAGCAATGGGATCACGCGCAGAAAAACGTGTTCCGATGACACGTTTAAGAGCACGTATCGCAGAAAGATTAATTCAATCTCAGCAAACAGCGGCTATTTTGACGACGTTCAACGAAGTAAACATGAAACCAGTCATGGATTTACGTGCGAAATATAAAGACGCTTTTGAAAAACGTCATGGTGTAAAATTAGGCTTTATGTCTTTCTTTACGCGTGCAGTGGTTGAAGCGCTTAAACGTTTCCCTATTGTTAATTCATCTATCGATGGCAATGATATTGTTTATCACGGTTATATGGACATTGGTATCGCGGTTTCTTCACCAAGAGGCTTAGTGGTTCCGATTATTCGTAATGCTGAAACACTTTCAATGGCCGAAATCGAGCAAAAAATTGCTGAATATGGCAAAAAAGCACAAGCAGGTCAGCTAGGCATAGAAGATATGACTGGCGGCACATTCACTATTTCTAACGGTGGTGTATTTGGTTCATTGATGTCTACTCCTATTATCAACCCACCACAAACGGGTATTTTGGGTATGCACAAAATCGAAGAGCGCCCTGTGGTTGAAAATGGTCAAATCGTGATTCGCCCAATGATGTATTTGGCGATGTCTTACGATCACCGTTTAATCGATGGTTCAGAATCTGTTCGATTCTTAGTTACGATTAAAGAAATGTTAGAAGATCCGGCGCGTTTAGTGCTTGAAGTTTAGTATTCACAGTTAATGAGGTCAGTATGAATTTACATGAGTATCAAGCCAAAAAATTGTTCAAACAATTTGGCATGCCGGTTTCCCCGTCTTTTGTTGCTAAAACAGCCGATGAAGCTGTTGCTGGATTAAGCCAGTTAAAAGCACCTTATGTTGTTAAAGCGCAAGTGCATGCAGGCGGCCGTGGTAAAGCGGGCGGTGTTAAGCTAGTCAAAACAGCAGAAGAAGTAAGAGATTTTGCACATAAAATGCTAGGCACGCATCTGGTGACTTACCAGACTGATAGCAAAGGCCAATTAATTAACGAAATTTTGGTTGAACAAGCCAGTGATATCGAACGCGAATTATATTTAGGTGCGGTATTAGACAGAGCGACACAAAAGATTGTGATCATGGCTTCCACTGAAGGCGGCGTAGAAATCGAAAAAGTCGCGCACGAAACGCCTGAAAAAATCATTAAAACAGTGGTTGATCCCCTATTAGGTGTGATGCCATATCAGTGCCGCGAAGTTGGGTTTAAATTAGGCCTTAACGATGCACAAATGAAACAGTTTGCTCAAATCATGATGGGTTTAGGCATGTTATTCATTGAGTGCGATTTAGCGCTTGTTGAAATCAATCCTTTAATTATTACAACAGAAGGCAATATTATCTGCCTAGATGGTAAAATTAATGTCGACGAAAATGCTTTATATCGTCAAACTCAAATTCGTGAAATGCGTGATATTACTCAAGAAGATACACGTGAAGTGAAAGCCAAAGAATGGGAATTAAATTACATTTCTCTAGATGGCAACATTGGCTGCATGGTAAATGGCGCGGGCCTTGCTATGGCGACAATGGATTTAATTAAATTACACGGCGGCAATCCTGCTAACTTCTTAGACGTGGGCGGCGGTGCAACACAAGAGCGTGTTCGTGAAGCGTTTAAAATTATCTTGTCTGATCAAAACGTGAAAGCCGTACTTGTCAATATTTTTGGTGGTATCGTCCGTTGTGACTTGATTGCTGAAGGTATTATGAATGCCGTTCAAGAAGTCGGTATTTCTATTCCTGTTGTCGTTCGACTAGAAGGTAACAGAGCAAAAGAAGCATCTGAGCTACTTGCTAAGAGTGGGCTCAATATCACGCCTGCGACAGGGCTAACCGATGCAGCAACTAAAGTAGTTGCGTTAGCATCAAAATAATTGGCCACATGGCATAAATTTTAGTTGAGGTTTGATAGTTATGAGCGTACTAATTAATAAAAATACCCGAGTCATCTGCCAAGGGTTTACGGGAAAGCAGGGTACTTTTCACTCTGAGCAAGCGATTGCATATGGCACAAAAATGGTTGGCGGTATTACGCCAGGCAAAGGCGGCCAAAAACACTTAGACTTACCTGTCTTTAATACGGTAAGAGAAGCAGTAGAAAAAACAGGCGCAGAAGCCAGTGTGATTTATGTACCAGCAGCCTACTGCAAAGATTCTATTATCGAAGCAGCAGATGCGGGTATTTCTTTAATCGTTTGTATCACTGAAGGTATTCCGACTTTAGATATGATGTTGGTAAAAGAATATTTAAGCAAAACCAATACTCGTTTAATCGGACCAAACTGCCCAGGTATTATCACCCCAGGCGAATGCAAAATTGGTATTATGCCAGGCAGCATTCACTTACCAGGCCGTGTGGGTATTGTTTCTCGTTCAGGTACATTAACTTATGAAGCCGTAAAGCAAACAACTGACAATGGCTTAGGTCAAAGTACTTGTATTGGTATTGGTGGCGATCCTATCCCAGGCACAAGCTTCATTGATGCCCTAAGATTGTTCCAAGACGATCCTCAAACAGAAGGCATCGTGATGGTGGGCGAAATTGGTGGTAGCGCAGAAGAAGAAGCAGCTGAATTTATCGCGCAATATGTGAAGAAACCTGTGGTTTCTTATATTGCAGGCGTAGCCGCTCCTGAAGGTAAGCGTATGGGGCATGCCGGTGCGATTATTTCTGGTGGTAAAGGTACAGCGGCTGAAAAGTTTGCTGCTCTTGAAAAAGCGGGTGTAAGAACCGTTAAATCACCAGCTGATATTGGTAATGCACTAAAAGAAATGATGAAGTAATTTTCATCATCATTTTTGTTTAATAAAAAAGGGGCTTATAGCCCCTTTTTTTTACAAAAATATTACGGTTCATTCTTCTATCTTCGGGTGATTTTTTATACTTTCTGTTTAAATCAGGATATTTTAACAAAGCACATACACGGTTTTGATGTTTGTTTCATGTTATTATTCAAACTGTTTTTGTTTTTGAGTTTTTGGAGTGTAAAAATGGATTCACAAAATGATATTAACTTACCATTAAATGAAGATGGTGAAACGCAGCTTATGCAGGCAGCTCAAGCCGGTGATACAGCAAAAGTAGGCTTTTTGATTGAAAATGGTGCAGATATTAATTTGGCGACTAGTAAAGATCGTAGAACTGCACTCATGTTTGCTGCTGAATATGGCCACACTGAGACAGTGATTTTACTAGTAGAAAAGGGAGCTAACATCCACGCAGTTGGAAAAACACTAGGTAATTGCCCTGTTAATGCGCACATGCTTGCTGCTATGAGTGGTAACGAAAACACGAGCAACTATATAAATAATAGTTTACTTTTCGAAGCCGCTCTAAATGGTGATAGTAACTCAATTAGAACGTATCTTAGTAACGATGGAGCTGATGTTAATTTCACAAACGTTCATGGGCTAACCCCACTTATGGTAGCTGCTGGTTATGGCCACATCCAGAGTGTTGTTTTATTAATCGAAAATGGCGCCGATGTTAATATAACGGTCAAAAACTCAAATATGACTGCACGCATGATAGCCGAACATAAAGGTTATAAGAATATTTGTGACTTAATAGATCTCATGACGCCTGCTAATAATAATGCTTTGATTTTTTCTAATCATAAGAGAAAAGCGACTGATGATGTGGAAGAAAATGAAAATCGTCCCCATAAAAGAGCAAGAATCAGTGGTAATAATGATGAGAATGTAGAGAGTAAAGTTGAATCGAATATGCCATATTGCAATATTTTTTAAATAAATGATTGGCATTCAATTTTTTAAAGGGGCTTTTAGCCCCTTTTTTTATGGCTACTAAATGAACTCTAGTCCTGCTTGGATAAGAGACTTTGTTATGAATAGCGTTCTAAATAGGCTAAAGAATAGATGATTTGGTAGATGAATGGTGGTGTATTCAAGATAAAGTAAAATAACCTTTGTTTGTTAACTGGTATAATGACCGCAATGTTTTATTATTTGCAGTTACGCACTATATTATATCAGAGGTTTTTTTCATGGATACTATACAACAATTTGAGCAACAATCACCCAAAAGCACGAGAACTGGGGTAACCGTATACACTTGGGGCAGCCATAATGGTCAAATGAAGCATCAGTACTTGCCTGAAGTCACTCAGCATATCAATAGCGTATTTTTACAAAAACATAACCCAGGCCATGCTTCTGTGCAGTTAACCTTAAGTGATACGCCGGAGAATCGTGAAATGGTGAGTACTTTGCTGAATGGCACAGGCATACACTATAAAGCTAAAACCTATCAAACACCTAAAATTGGTTACCCAAAGGACAGTCATAGTATTAACGAAGGTGTATTTGATGAAGCCTCTGTATACACAGAATCAGTGATTGAAGTGTATTTTAGTTTTTGGCCTGGTGAGAAAAATCAAGGTGTATTTAAAGATTATCAGGGAGATTTGGTTGGAGAAAGGCCTGGCGTTCCTGTTGAATATAATATGCAAAGATTGCATGAATTAAACCCAGAGTTAACACTAGAACAGCGTCCCTATCGTCCAAGAACAGCTAAAAATCTATTTCGTCGAACAGACGATATGATGACACTAGGGTTTAGTGGTGTTTGCCATCATGTTCAAGGCAAACCCGAATTAAATTCCTTAATTGATAGGTATCAAAAATATCAAATTATCGAAACAAAACTTGCATTTCTTGAAAGAACAGAAAAGAAAGTGCAAGATTATTTTGATTCCATATTGAATAATTCTTCACAGCCAAATCAAAAAGAACCGTTCCCTGATAGGTTAAGAAAAGCATTAAGGGAAATTGTTAAGCACAACTTATCTGTAGAAATAGATGAAATGTTAAAATCAGAAAGGATTTCCAAGAAGGAGTTTGAAGAGATTAATAAATTATTTCTTCAAGTAAAAGCGCAAATGAAGCAAGATACAACTTGGTCTAAACTTTCGGTTCTTCTCGCTATGTATGATTTTGCATACTTTAATCCTTTGGCACTTGAACAAAAAAAAATAATCGAAGAATTAAAACCCTGTAAAGAATTGTATTTAGAAGCACTTGTTGCTAAAAGTGAAAATAATTATTCGAGCTTGAATCAATTGTTAAATGCTCTAGATTTAAAAGGTTTCCCTAAAACCATTAAAGACAAAAGAGAGTTGAAAGAATTTACATTATTCTTAGAGAAAAAAATAAATCATTTTGATTTGCATTCGTTAGTTAATCAGAATGTTAAAGTAAAAATAGAAGATATTCTTATTTCGAGAAATACAGAAGATAACAAAGAGGGAGAAGCTCAATTTCTGCAATCTATGTTTGATATTAAGGAATTATTATCAGATGAAAGTCGATTTTCTATCCCCAGTGAGTATAAAAAAATAAAAGAAGAATTGATTATGAATATTACTTTTATTGTTAAGTTTAGAAATAAAACAAATTGTTTCGATAGACATATGGAAGAATGCAATGAACTTTGTCGACATTTTAAGCAATTGTATGATTTGCTTTCTTCGGATAAAGAAATTGATAAAAATTTTGTTGATACTTTATTAGAAAAAATGTGTAATTTTTCTGCTTTGCATTTTTATAAGTCAATGGCTAATTGTAGTACAATTAGTGCCGATATTATAAACGACTTATCAGGTCAATCTTATATGATTGGCAAACAGCCCGATCATCAGATCTCAGTGCCCACTAAAACAATCATTAAAGATGGCTTAGATCCTGTTGCGATGTTAAAAGAAATGGCTAACTTTGCACATGAGAAAAAAGACTTTGATCTCATTAGCTTTAACTGCTCAAATGCCACTATGCAAATTTTGGCAGCAGGTGCAGGTGAGAAAAGGTGGATCTTTACGCAAGGGGAGTTGGGCACTGTATTTACGCCTCATGTGGTCTATATGCGTGCCAGAGAATATGTAAATGAGCTGAATAATCCTTTGCATGAAAAACCAACACCGTATTTTTTCGCTTATAAAGAACAGCTAGATTATTACGGTAATAGAGCTGTCAAAATTGCAGCGAATAAAGATAAAATTATGAAAGAGGAGTCTATGTTTGGCATTATTAAATCAGGCGCAGATATGCTTTTTTCAGGGGGTATCGCTTTAGGTTTAGAACTAGCTGGAAGTTGGGTTTTTGGTAAACAACAACAGTTAGACGAAGAAGCAATGGAAGGCGTGAGAAAATTAGAAAACTTCGATAGCATGACCCCTAAAGAAATTTTAAGGGCCAAAAGACTTTTTGATCACAAAACAAAAGAAGTGAAAACACCGAAAAGACAGCGCGAAGATAACGACACAACCTTAGAGCAAGAAGCTGGAAGAGTTGAAAAACGTCATCGTCGTGATAGATAAAAATGTGGCAAACTTTTCTCTGTTTTTACTGAGTGATAATTCTTAAGGCATGGATGCCTTTATTCGTACCGATATAATCCCCTAAAATTTGATAAACCAATTGGTGTTGTTGCACTTTAGATAGGTTATCAAATTTTGCCGTTTGAATGGTTAAAGTAAAATGACCATCTGTGCCAGCAAAATGATCGGCATGTTGATGCGAATCATCTGTTAAATCTAAAAAACTGGGGTTGAGCTCAGTTGTTAATTTTGTTTTTATTTGATTGATTAAGTCAGCTCTAGATAAAGACATCAATATACCTACTTTATATATTCGTTATTTATTTGAACAAGTTGTTGGTGCGGTTGGCGATGAGATTTTGCTCAAGACTAAAGCTTGTAACAAAACAAAAGCCAGTGTTAAGCCAAACGAACCAAATAATTTAAAATTGACCCAAGTGTTGGTGTCGCAAGTATAGACAACCAGTAAATTTAATCCGCCCATGGCAATAAAAAATAATACCCAACTTAAATTGAGATTGCGCCAAAGTTTTTGAGATAAGGTGACCGATTTTTCCATCATGCGTTGAACAATCGGTTTAATGGGTTTAGGACCAAAAAATTGGCTAAAATAAAATACCAAGCCCATTAGCCAATAAATGGCAGTAGGTTTCCATTTAATAAATAATTCATTTTTGAAAAGCAGGGTAGCTCCCCCTAATAGGGTGATAGTGCCTAAACTTAACCATTGCATCATATCGACTTTTTGACGACGAATAAGTGCATACCCTAATTGTAGGGCTGCTGTTGCAATCGCAACAGATGTGGCCGCGTAAATGCCATAAAATTTATAGGCAATAAAAAAGAAGATAATAGGCAGTAAATCGTATAAAAATTTCATATTTATTTAGTAATCTACATTATATTTTGATTGATGCGGTCAATTTGGCCAACATATTACCACAGTTGACCTATTTATTTTAAGTCTACAGGAGGGGCATTATGCTATAATCGCCGCAACTTAATTCAGCTTTAGAGTATTGTTACATGCCACTAGTGACGTTTAAAAACCTATATTTTTCAGTCGGTCAATTCCCCTTATTAGACGAAGTCAATGAAAGCATTGAAAACAATGAACGTATTGCTTTAATTGGCCGAAATGGCCAAGGTAAATCTACTTTATTTAGAATTTTATCGGGCACACAAACACCTGATTCAGGCGAAATTTTAAAACCTGATCATTTAAAAGTAGCCATTTTGCCCCAAGAACTGCCTCCCTTAGAGGCTATTACCGTTTATCAATTTGTGGCCAGAGGCTTAGCAGGCTTAAGTGATTTATTGGTTGAATACCATGATTTAATCGAACAAACCGATAATCATGATGATAATTGGATGAAAAAAATCAGCCATTGCCAAACACAGTTAGAGCATTTAGGCGGTTGGCAAATTCAAGAACGCATTGAGCGAGTGATTCATGATTTAGGGTTACCAGATTCAAAATTGGTTTCTGAATTATCAGGTGGTTGGCGCAGAAGAGTGGCATTGGCCCAAGCATTAGTACAAGAACCAGATATTTTATTACTAGATGAGCCTACCAACCATTTAGATTTAGAGGCCATAGAATGGCTCGAAAAAATGCTGTTAGCCTATCCTAAAACCATTATGTTTATTACGCATGATAGGGCATTGCTCAGAAAACTAGCAACAAGAATTGTTGAATTGGATAGAGGCAAATTAACGTCTTACCCGCCCGATTATGATGTATATTTGGCTCGTAAAGAACAGGCCATCCAAGACGAAGAAAAACAAAATGCTTTGTTCGATAAAAAATTATCCGAAGAAGAGCAATGGTTGCGCCAAGGTGTTAAAGCACGTCGTACTCGTAACGAAGGTCGTGTAAGAGCCCTAAAAGCCTTAAGAGAAGTGCGTCAAACACGTCGTACATTGCAGGGTAAACCGAGTTTCGAAGTCAATGATGCAAACGTTAAATCAGGCAAAGCCATGATTCAAGCTAAAAACTTGGGCTTTGGTTATAACGATAAAGCTCAGCTGATTAAAGATTTTACCTTTACTATTCAACGTGGTGACAAAATAGCCATTGTCGGACCAAATGGTGTGGGTAAAACAACATTAGTTAAATTATTATTAGGTTTAATAGAATCTACACAAGGTGAAATCAAACAAAGTCCCACCATGCAAATCGCTTTTTTTGATCAAACGCGCGATACTTTAGATAAAAGCCAAACAGTGATGGCAAATGTCGCGAATGGTGATGATATTATTCCCATTAATGGCAAAAATAAGCATGTGATTGGCTATTTAGGAGATTTTTTATTTTCTCCTGCAAAATGCCGAGCAGGTGCCGATACACTATCAGGCGGTGAACAAAACAGATTGCTTTTGGCTAAATTATTTGCCAAACCGGCCAATGTACTGGTATTAGATGAGCCAACCAACGACTTGGATATCGAGTCACTAGACGTACTTGAAGAGTTGCTGCTGAATTATACCGGTACCGTGATCATTATTAGCCATGATAGAGAATTTATCGATAATATTGCTACGCATACCATTGCCTTTGAAGAAAATGGCGCAGTGACCATTAATGTGGGCGGCTATACCGATTGGCTAGATAGAAAAAAAAGCAATCAGTGCCACTAAAAGTGAAAATAATTATTCGAGCTTGAATCAATTGTTAAATGCTCTAGATTTAAAAGGTTTCCCTAAAACCATTAAAGACAAAAGAGAGTTGAAAGAATTTACATTATTCTTAGAGAAAAAAATAAATCATTTTGATTTGCATTCGTTAGTTAATCAGAATGTTAAAGTAAAAATAGAAGATATTCTTATTTCGAGAAATACAGAAGATAACAAAGAGGGAGAAGCTCAATTTCTGCAATCTATGTTTGATATTAAGGAATTATTATCAGATGAAAGTCGATTTTCTATCCCCAGTGAGTATAAAAAAATAAAAGAAGAATTGATTATGAATATTACTTTTATTGTTAAGTTTAGAAATAAAACAAATTGTTTCGATAGACATATGGAAGAATGCAATGAACTTTGTCGACATTTTAAGCAATTGTATGATTTGCTTTCTTCGGATAAAGAAATTGATAAAAATTTTGTTGATACTTTATTAGAAAAAATGTGTAATTTTTCTGCTTTGCATTTTTATAAGTCAATGGCTAATTGTAGTACAATTAGTGCCGATATTATAAACGACTTATCAGGTCAATCTTATATGATTGGCAAACAGCCCGATCATCAGATCTCAGTGCCCACTAAAACAATCATTAAAGATGGCTTAGATCCTGTTGCGATGTTAAAAGAAATGGCTAACTTTGCACATGAGAAAAAAGACTTTGATCTCATTAGCTTTAACTGCTCAAATGCCACTATGCAAATTTTGGCAGCAGGTGCAGGTGAGAAAAGGTGGATCTTTACGCAAGGGGAGTTGGGCACTGTATTTACGCCTCATGTGGTCTATATGCGTGCCAGAGAATATGTAAATGAGCTGAATAATCCTTTGCATGAAAAACCAACACCGTATTTTTTCGCTTATAAAGAACAGCTAGATTATTACGGTAATAGAGCTGTCAAAATTGCAGCGAATAAAGATAAAATTATGAAAGAGGAGTCTATGTTTGGCATTATTAAATCAGGCGCAGATATGCTTTTTTCAGGGGGTATCGCTTTAGGTTTAGAACTAGCTGGAAGTTGGGTTTTTGGTAAACAACAACAGTTAGACGAAGAAGCAATGGAAGGCGTGAGAAAATTAGAAAACTTCGATAGCATGACCCCTAAAGAAATTTTAAGGGCCAAAAGACTTTTTGATCACAAAACAAAAGAAGTGAAAACACCGAAAAGACAGCGCGAAGATAACGACACAACCTTAGAGCAAGAAGCTGGAAGAGTTGAAAAACGTCATCGTCGTGATAGATAAAAATGTGGCAAACTTTTCTCTGTTTTTACTGAGTGATAATTCTTAAGGCATGGATGCCTTTATTCGTACCGATATAATCCCCTAAAATTTGATAAACCAATTGGTGTTGTTGCACTTTAGATAGGTTATCAAATTTTGCCGTTTGAATGGTTAAAGTAAAATGACCATCTGTGCCAGCAAAATGATCGGCATGTTGATGCGAATCATCTGTTAAATCTAAAAAACTGGGGTTGAGCTCAGTTGTTAATTTTGTTTTTATTTGATTGATTAAGTCAGCTCTAGATAAAGACATCAATATACCTACTTTATATATTCGTTATTTATTTGAACAAGTTGTTGGTGCGGTTGGCGATGAGATTTTGCTCAAGACTAAAGCTTGTAACAAAACAAAAGCCAGTGTTAAGCCAAACGAACCAAATAATTTAAAATTGACCCAAGTGTTGGTGTCGCAAGTATAGACAACCAGTAAATTTAATCCGCCCATGGCAATAAAAAATAATACCCAACTTAAATTGAGATTGCGCCAAAGTTTTTGAGATAAGGTGACCGATTTTTCCATCATGCGTTGAACAATCGGTTTAATGGGTTTAGGACCAAAAAATTGGCTAAAATAAAATACCAAGCCCATTAGCCAATAAATGGCAGTAGGTTTCCATTTAATAAATAATTCATTTTTGAAAAGCAGGGTAGCTCCCCCTAATAGGGTGATAGTGCCTAAACTTAACCATTGCATCATATCGACTTTTTGACGACGAATAAGTGCATACCCTAATTGTAGGGCTGCTGTTGCAATCGCAACAGATGTGGCCGCGTAAATGCCATAAAATTTATAGGCAATAAAAAAGAAGATAATAGGCAGTAAATCGTATAAAAATTTCATATTTATTTAGTAATCTACATTATATTTTGATTGATGCGGTCAATTTGGCCAACATATTACCACAGTTGACCTATTTATTTTAAGTCTACAGGAGGGGCATTATGCTATAATCGCCGCAACTTAATTCAGCTTTAGAGTATTGTTACATGCCACTAGTGACGTTTAAAAACCTATATTTTTCAGTCGGTCAATTCCCCTTATTAGACGAAGTCAATGAAAGCATTGAAAACAATGAACGTATTGCTTTAATTGGCCGAAATGGCCAAGGTAAATCTACTTTATTTAGAATTTTATCGGGCACACAAACACCTGATTCAGGCGAAATTTTAAAACCTGATCATTTAAAAGTAGCCATTTTGCCCCAAGAACTGCCTCCCTTAGAGGCTATTACCGTTTATCAATTTGTGGCCAGAGGCTTAGCAGGCTTAAGTGATTTATTGGTTGAATACCATGATTTAATCGAACAAACCGATAATCATGATGATAATTGGATGAAAAAAATCAGCCATTGCCAAACACAGTTAGAGCATTTAGGCGGTTGGCAAATTCAAGAACGCATTGAGCGAGTGATTCATGATTTAGGGTTACCAGATTCAAAATTGGTTTCTGAATTATCAGGTGGTTGGCGCAGAAGAGTGGCATTGGCCCAAGCATTAGTACAAGAACCAGATATTTTATTACTAGATGAGCCTACCAACCATTTAGATTTAGAGGCCATAGAATGGCTCGAAAAAATGCTGTTAGCCTATCCTAAAACCATTATGTTTATTACGCATGATAGGGCATTGCTCAGAAAACTAGCAACAAGAATTGTTGAATTGGATAGAGGCAAATTAACGTCTTACCCGCCCGATTATGATGTATATTTGGCTCGTAAAGAACAGGCCATCCAAGACGAAGAAAAACAAAATGCTTTGTTCGATAAAAAATTATCCGAAGAAGAGCAATGGTTGCGCCAAGGTGTTAAAGCACGTCGTACTCGTAACGAAGGTCGTGTAAGAGCCCTAAAAGCCTTAAGAGAAGTGCGTCAAACACGTCGTACATTGCAGGGTAAACCGAGTTTCGAAGTCAATGATGCAAACGTTAAATCAGGCAAAGCCATGATTCAAGCTAAAAACTTGGGCTTTGGTTATAACGATAAAGCTCAGCTGATTAAAGATTTTACCTTTACTATTCAACGTGGTGACAAAATAGCCATTGTCGGACCAAATGGTGTGGGTAAAACAACATTAGTTAAATTATTATTAGGTTTAATAGAATCTACACAAGGTGAAATCAAACAAAGTCCCACCATGCAAATCGCTTTTTTTGATCAAACGCGCGATACTTTAGATAAAAGCCAAACAGTGATGGCAAATGTCGCGAATGGTGATGATATTATTCCCATTAATGGCAAAAATAAGCATGTGATTGGCTATTTAGGAGATTTTTTATTTTCTCCTGCAAAATGCCGAGCAGGTGCCGATACACTATCAGGCGGTGAACAAAACAGATTGCTTTTGGCTAAATTATTTGCCAAACCGGCCAATGTACTGGTATTAGATGAGCCAACCAACGACTTGGATATCGAGTCACTAGACGTACTTGAAGAGTTGCTGCTGAATTATACCGGTACCGTGATCATTATTAGCCATGATAGAGAATTTATCGATAATATTGCTACGCATACCATTGCCTTTGAAGAAAATGGCGCAGTGACCATTAATGTGGGCGGCTATACCGATTGGCTAGATAGAAAAAAAGCAATCAGTGCCACTAAAAGCAAATCTACTCCTAAAACAGATAGCAAAAATAACACTCAAGCTGCTTCTAAACCGGTAGCGCAAAAAAATAAGTTATCTTATAAAGAACAACGTGAATTAGAAGCGTTGCCGCAAAAAGTTGAAAAGCTAGAAGCAGATATTGCCAATATTGAGCTCCAATTGGCTCAGCCCGAGTTTTATCAACAACCGAGTGCAGACATTCAAAAAGTCACCATTAAGATAGAGCAGCTTAAAAAAGAACTCGAAGCTGCTTATCTTAGATGGGAAGAACTAGATAAATAAAGAGTTCATAATAGAACATCCCCCCGTTCTTTTTCGCTCCGCTCAAAAGATCGACCCCCTATCAAAGGGGGTGAAAGAAAGCACATTTTGGTTTTTTCTTTAGCCCCCTTCGATAGGGGGCCGCAATTATCTGGCTTTAGCCAGTATACGAGCGGGGGGATGTCTTAAAATTTATACAATTTTGAAAAAGCGATAGGAAAAAAACCATTGCCGGTGACATTTGTGGCCGTTCCGAATGGGTCGAACAACATATAAAATGCGGTGACTAATCCTACCATTTCAGTTGAAAAATGTAGGTAAGTTTCGAGCAAAGGTGTGACCACAATAATAGCGCCGCCTGGCACGGCAGCGACGGCAAATTTAGCCAAAGCATAGAGCAAGCCAAATTCAAAAAATTCTACAAAAGTGGGCAATTCATGTCCAAAAGCTAACAATGTACTTAAAGACAAAATGGTAATACCTATCGCACTGCCAATGGTATGTGTATTGATGGTTGCAGGGATGATCATATCTGCGACATCGGGATCTTTGAGATTTTTTTCGGTACATAAAATTAACAAGGGCATGGTGGCAGCACTAGAGATGGTGCTAAAACCTGTGATACTGGCCGGTAAGACATTTTTAATGTATCGCCAAAATGTCTTAATAGAAAACTTAGCAGCAAGCATATACAAAAATATTAGATAACAAACTTGAGTTCCTACCACAATCAAAAAGACAGGCGCATAAGTTTTTAATGCGGTACCTAAAATGCCTTCATGCTCTAGTTTAAAGACAAAGCCCAAAATAAAAAGAGGCAGCAAAGGGATAAATATTTTCTTTAAAAACCAATGCGCTGAAAAGTTTAAAGTTTTGGCAATTTGTTGTGTTTTTGGATGTTTTTTAAAAGAGAGGAGTATGCCCAGTCCAAAACCAATAATTAGGGCAATCTGATTTTCTATGAGAGGTTGAAGCTTAAAAGACCAAAGTGGCATCAATTCTGATATTTGACTAGGAGTATGAGGCACAATGGCTAATTTACTTAACATGAGTGAGCCAGAAGTAAAGCCCATTAAAATCGCGGCGCAGTTTGAAAGATAAATCATGGAAACAAGTGCCAAAATAAACTTAAAGGCGCCCGACTTAAGATTAATAATGGCCGAAAAAACAAAACTAAAAATAATAAAAGGTAAAATAAACACTAAAACCGATTTCATACTCAAACTAATAGAGTAAGCAAAGGCTTTTAGTTCTGTAGCAACATATTGACCTAAAAACAAAGGCACTAATAAAACAGCAAACAGGATAAAAGGTAATCCCATTTTTTTAATGAAATGCTTGGGGCTAGGTAACATAGCGGAAGTGGTCATCGATCAGCCTAATTTATCTATTTAACTTTTAAACTAAGATGAGTATTATATGAAAAATAGGGAGGCTTATCTAGCTAAGCCGAATCACTGGTCATATTGCAAGCTAGTTTTCTAAGGGCTATATTTACTAAATAATCACATTTTTCTTATGGATGAGAAAATCTACATGGTCTTAACAACTGTCAGAACGTCGTTATTGTCATCTACGCTTTGTTTGCTTCCTATTGCCACAAGCATGGCGGCCGTAAATTATTTCCAGAATGGTTGTATCAGACCTTTTGTTGGTGCAGAAGGACAGCACCGTAATATGCAATTTGCGGAACCTTTTGGTGAAGAATTATTTAAAGAAAATTACGCACAATACAATTTGTACACAGGCCTCAGATGGGGAAAACATTTTGGGGTAGCGATTGGCCATGAAAATAGTAATACCCGTAAGCGTACCAAAAGTTTTGCAGCAGGCTCGGCATTTTTAGGAGAGATTCTTGGCTTTCAAGAAACACATGAAGCTTCAAGTGAAATAAAAGGAAATTATATTGAACTCTTGGGTTTTATCCCCTTAGATAGATTGAATATGCGAAAAACAGAGCTGTATGCTGGAGTAGGCATGATTAAAAATAAGCTTACTTTAGAAGACATCACAACACATGTTGCAAATGTGCTTGTTCCTGGGGGCCCTCTTCAAGATAATTATCACAGTAAAAAAAATAACCTTCGGGCAGAATTAGGACTTCAAAAAACCTTTTATAATCATTTTGGTATCAGAGCATCATTGTCTTGGGAAAAGACATCACGTTTTAGAAATTTAAAACCAGATGAAGCACCTAACGCAGATTTAATTGTGAATCTCAAAAATACTTGGTCAACAGGCGCAGGATTTTTCTGGATTTTTTAGTTAATGTTGTCATACCGCCCTTCGCTCTGAGTAATTCCCACATTTTTAGTCAATATTTTTAATTTGGCACATTCTAAAGTCCCCTCTACCGAAGCGAGCATAGCGAGCGCGTGGGAGAGGGTGTCTTGGCCGTCGCGAAGCGGCCAAGGCGGGTGAGGGGGATTTAAGATATTTGAACGTCCTCATCTAAGTACGCTAGGGCTTTCATAGGACAGGTCGCTGGCATGACAGTATTTTGTATACATGAGAGTGAAATGACCATTCAGCATTTTTATAGTTGGTGTATGGTCAATTAAATTTTGTTTATCTTTGAAACTTTTCAACTTCTTTCCCTATCTATTTGAACAGCATTAAGAGTTCTGTTTAATAAAGTAGGGGTAATTTTTATGGCAGATGCAGAGAGTAGAGTGAGAGGGTTGGTTGTTCTCACCACATTAGCTTCAGCAGGTTACACGGCTTTAAAAAACACCTATTTTTCAGGAGGTGTTTCATCTTGGTTTGGGGGTGGGGAAGTTCAACCGCTTAATCCGGAGTTAGGGGACACGCCTTTTGAACCTATTCAGGGTGAACCTGTGATTACCTCAACTCCAACCCCAGTACCAACGCCAACACCAATATTAATACCAAAGGAAGCTCAAGGGTTTAGTTTATTAACCCCAGATCAATCACCTACCGAGCCTTTTGCGAGCTTTGGACCATCTGGCGGTAATTTTGGTGATAGTACCAAAAAAGTAATAGAAGAAGTGCTGAAAGGTGGCGCTAAGCTAGAGCTTCCACCAGTCGATCCTTTAACACAAACACCGGTTATGACTTTTGATGCATCAAATGCTTTTTCTCAACCTATTTCTTTACCATCAGATGCACCACCCTTATTTCAACCTATCGATCCGCAGATATTCCCTCAAGTTCAAGTTCCTGAAATATCCCAAAATTTTAGTATGGATTTACCTTCAGCTAATATCAGTAACAACACTTATGTGCCTCCAGAAGTACCTTTGAATCCCACGCAAGGATGGTTAGAATCAGTAGCCTCTTACGATTATTCAAGTGCTTTAACCAATCCGTATAATTATCTTTCTGCCATGACGGCTTATTTTACGTTAAGTAATATCAAAGCAGCATATGATAATACGGGCATTTTAGGTGCGGTGAAACAAAGTACTAAAGAAGTGGTTAAACGGGCTGTGAGTGTGTATGCAGCGGAGGCAATTTCTGAAGGAGTAGCTGTTTATTTAAACCCAGGAGATCCTATTCAAAAAGAAGCCACGAAGCAAAATGTTAAAGACGTTATTGCTGTGACAGTAGGTGTGGTGATGCCTTTGGTTAGTTTGGGTATGTCTAGGTATAGGGCTAAAAATGAGGCAGATAGAATTAAGCATCAGATTCAGATGGAGATAGATAGACAAGAAAAATTGGCTATCGAATATGCGACATCACTTTTTAGAGCCGGTGTTAAGATAGGTTTAGCAACAATTGCTGTACCACAAGGGTTAGATGCAACAGTAGCAAACGTGATGCTTCAACATGAACTACAGCAAAGACAATTTTCTCAAGATTTTACCGACATTGTATCAAAGCTGCCTGATATCAGCTTTGGAGCAGTGAAAGAACATATGCCTAAAGACATGGAATTTGAAAGGGCGATGTTGATAGTAATGCTCGAAAAACAAAAACGAAAAGAACTTGCTCCAAAAGTAGTTATTAAAGAAGCGGCTACTACAGTGACCCCTCCTACAACCTATACACCATCTGCTGCCAGTAGCATTAATACAAATAATAGGGATGTTCAAACACAGACAACTGAACAGGAAGCTGCATTAAAAGCATATTGGAAGAGGCATGGAAAGTAACATGAGTTGAAAGTTAGATAATTTTTCAACTAAAAATATTAAAAATACTTGCTGTTGATTTGCTCTAAATTGTTTAAAATTAAAGGGAAATCAAACTAGAAAATCTCTAGTTAACTAAATATTAATAATCTTAATAGGATATTACTTTGAGCAGTGTGTCACAGGAGTTTACCCGAGTTGTTTCAGGTATGCGTGCAACGGGTGCGTTGCATCTAGGTCATTATCATGGCGTATTAAAAAATTGGATGAAATTGCAGCACGAATATCAGTGTTTTTTTTTCGTAGCTGACTTACATGCATTAACGACTCACTATGAAAATACTGAAATAATAGAACAATCAGTATGGGATGTGATAATCGATTGGTTAGCTGTAGGGTTAAATCCTGGCGCTTGCAAAATTTTTATTCAATCTAAAGTACCTGAGCATTGTGAGTTGTTTACTCTGCTTTCTATGATTACGCCTCAAAGCTGGCTTGAGCGTGTGCCTACTTATAAAGATCAACAAGAAAAACTGAAAAACCTCGATTTAGCGACCTATGGTTTTCTAGGATACCCTCTATTACAAGCTGCAGATATTTTGGTTTATAAAGCAGGCTTAGTGCCTGTTGGAGAAGATCAGCTTTCCCATTTAGAACTCACGCGTGAGGTTGCTCGGCGTTTTAATTATTTATATGGCAAAGACAAAGATTTTCAATATAAAGTAGATGAAGCGATTAGCAAAATGGGCAAAAAAAATGCAAAAGCCTATTTAAAGTGCTTAAAGGCCTATCAAGAAAGTGGTGATGAGGCAGCATTAGAAACTGGGCATGCTTTGGTTTCATCACAGGTGAATTTATCATTGGGAGATAGAGAGCGCCTATATGGCCATTTAGAGGGCAGTGGCAAAATTATTTTACCTGAACCTCAAGCCTTGTTAACGCCGGTATCCAAAATGCCAGGTTTAGATGGTCAAAAAATGTCTAAATCGTATAACAATACGATTGCTTTAAGAGACGAGCCAGATGTGATTATCCACAAAGTGAAAACGATGCCAACCGATCCTGCTCGAGTCAGAAGGCAAGATCCAGGTAACCCTGAAAAATGTCCTGTTTGGGAATGGCACAAAGTGTATTCAAGTCCAGAAGCCCAAGAATGGGTACAAACTGGGTGTAAAACAGCAGGTATTGGTTGTTTAGAATGCAAACAAGTGATGTTAGACAAAGTGCTAGAAGAAAATAAGCAATTTAGAGAGCGTGCAGAAGAATATATTCATAACCCCAGTTTGGTAAAAGAAATTGTCCGAGATGGTGGTGAAGCGGCACAGGATATTGCCAGTGAAACATTAGAAGAAGTTAAAACTGCCATGGGCATTAAATTTTAAACGTAAGGAATGAGATTGCTATGTCAGTTGATGCAACCGTTGATGCAGCTGTTTTAGAGCAAATGGTGAATGAAACCATTGCTCAAAGACAAGCGGGTCAAGAAAAAGAAGAACAAGCCAGCGATGTTGCTGCATTGGTGGGTGCATTTAAAATTCATGGTAAACCATTAGAAAAGTTACCCGATGATTTATATATTCCACCAGATGCTTTGCAAATTTTTTTAGAGGCCTTCGAAGGGCCACTTGATTTATTATTATACTTAATTCGCAAAAATAATTTAGATTTGCTCGAAATTCCGCTGACGCAAATTACAAAGCAATATTTAGATTATGTCGAAATGATGAAGGTATTGCGTTTAGAGTTAGCAGCAGAATATCTGGTGATGGCTGCCACATTAGCCGAAATTAAATCGAGATTATTGCTACCTAAACCTAAATCAGCCTATCTTGAAGAAGAAAGTGATCCAAGAGCAGAACTGATTAGACGTTTACAAGAATATGAGCGATTTAAAAAAGCAGCGGAAGCTCTAGGGGCTTTGCCTGAAATAGGGAGAGACACTTATTTAGGTGCAGGAGCAGAAGTCGAAAAACCTGAAGTGCCCAAAATACCTCAAGTCACTTTACAAGAATTAGTCACCGCTTTTTATGAAATACTTAAGCGTGCCGATTTAGTCACACATCATCGCATTTCACGCGAAAACTTATCGGTTAGAGAGCGAATGTCGAGTATTTTGCAACGTGTGTCTGAGCAAAAGTTTTTACCCTTTGAAAAGTGTTTTAACTTAAAAGAAGGGCGCTCAGGTGTGGTTGTGTGTTTTTTAGCTATTTTAGAGTTATTAAAATTGGGTTTACTTGATATTATACAAGCAGAACTATTTGGTCCTATTCATTTAAAAGCAGTCAGCGATTCTGAGGCACTAACAGATGAACAACAAGAACGAATTACAACGCCGGATTGAAGCAGCATTATTTGCTTTTGGTAAAGCGTTAGATGAAAACGCCATTATTAAACTTTTTCCAGAAGGGCAGGAACCTGCTTTGGGTGAAGTGCGAGAAGCCTTAGCCGAATTGGTTGCCCACTATGAAACACGTGGGGTGGTGCTTAAAAAAATTGCCAGTGGTTATCGCTTTCAGGTGGCCTTTGATGTGGCCCCCGATATCCAAGGGCTTTGGCAAGAAAAACCGCAAAAGCACACACGTGCTTTTTTAGAAACATTAGCCTTAATTGCCTATCGTCAGCCGATTACACGTGCCGAAATAGAAGACATTCGTGGCGTGCAAGTGAGCTCGAATATCATTCGACAATTACTTGAGCTCGAATGGATTAGGGTCGTAGGCCACAAAGAAGTGCCAGGCAAACCAGAGCTTTTTGCAACCACTAAAGTGTTTTTAGATCATTTTAGTTTAGATAGCCTAGAAGCACTGCCACCGCTTTCAGAACTCAGAGATTTGGATTTAATTGCCAAAGAGCTAGAGGCCAAAGAATCTCAAATGGGTGAGTCTGAAGGTGATCAAAAGGATAATCTGTCCGAAGAAGAAAGAAATTTTGCTAATTCAGAGGGATTAAGGGATAATTTCTCCGAAGTAGTGATGACCATTCCGAGTATATACGATGAAACCCATGCACCTGAAAAAGACGCCGATTCGCAAGAATCTTGATGCAATTGCTGTCCCCGTTAATAAAACAGACCGAGTTCAAAAGGTTTTAGCCAATTTAGGCTTAGGCTCTCGCCGGGAAATTGAAGGGTGGATAAAAGAGCAAAGATTGGAAATTAACGGCGATCTTGCTCAATTAGGGGATAAAATTTCGGGTAAAGAGCTCATTAAGCTCGATAAAAAAACCATCTGGCCAATGCAAGCTGCTCGT
>CAYSTH010000018.1:0-22334 GCA_964433995.1 uncultured Francisellaceae bacterium
CAATGGACGGCCAGATTTTGCTACGGCTTCTAAAGTAGGTAGCATGTCGCGAATGCTAGAAATTTTCTTATCTGCTAATAAGATAAAAGGATTTTCTAGTTCAGCTGTCATATTTTGTTGGTTATTGACAAAGTAAGGAGATAAATACCCTCTGTCAAACTGCATACCTTCAACCACATCTAATTGGTCTTCTAAGCTTGTGCCATCTTCAACCGTAATCACGCCTTCATTGCCTACTTTGGCCATTGCATCTGCAATGATATTACCAATAGTCGCATCGGAGTTAGCAGAAATGGTACCCACTTGTGCAATCGCTTTATTGTCTTTGCAAGGTACAGAAATCGTTTTAAGTGCTTCAACAGCGACTTTAACCGCTTTATCTACGCCACGCTTCAAGTCCATTGGGTTGATGCCTGCTGCAACAGCTTTGATACCTTCTGCAAAAATAGCATGCGCTAATACAGTTGCTGTTGTTGTACCATCACCTGCGTCATCAGCCGTTCTAGAGGCAACGTCTTTCACTAACTCAGCTGCAATGTTTTCCATTTTATTTGGCAAGGAAAAATTCTTTGCAACGGTTGCGCCGTCTTTAGTAATTAAAGGTGCACCAAATGATTTTTCAATCACGACATTGCGACCTTTTGGTCCTAATGTCACGCTCACTGCACGCGCTAATTTTTCTACGCCATCTAAACTGGCTTTACGAGCTTCTACATCAAAATAAAATTGCTTTGACATGATCATTATCCTCTATTAATTCTGAATGGAGCGAATTACTTAGCGATTGCTAAAATATCTTCTTCGCGCATAAACATGAGTTCTTCATTATCAAGTTTGATTTTGGTGCCTGCATATTTACCAAAAATTACTTTATCGCCCTTTTTAACGGTCAATGGACGTACTTCGCCATTTTCTAATAATTTACCTGGACCAACTGTTACAACCGTGCCCCATTGTGGCGCTTCTTTAGCTGATTCTGGTAGAAAAATACCGCCTTCTGATTTCTGTGGTTCATCATCTTGTTTAACCAAAACGCGATCACCTAAAGGTGCTAGATTAGCTGTCATACTGTTTGCTCCTAACGTACAAAAAACTGTTTTTTATTAAGTTGTTTAACTTAATCTTTTTTAAGAAGGAAAGCCTAACGATTAGCACTCTCTCTCCTAGAGTGCTAAGTATTATCGGGGCAGTATGTTTGGATTTCAAGGGGGGCTTCAATCAGTTTGGCAAAAACCAATTTATCGACCATCTAATATGAATATACAACAAACGGTGTATTTTTTAATTCAAAATAAATAAATTAACTGACATAATTCTTGGTTGGTAAATACAAAAATACATAACCTTGGAGACAATAAGTAAAAATGAGAACATTAAACTATTTTGAAACAACACATACTGTTGGCGCCGCTGGAGATTCTGTCCCTGCAAGTGTAATAGGCAGCGCTATTTTAGGCGGCATAGCTGGCGCATTTTTTAATGGCGCTTTGCATGAGTTAGTCCTTTATAATTATCAAACAACTTGCGAGCAAGTAGGTGGCACCAGCTGTTTCATCAAAGCCGTCATTTATGCCAGTGAAAATATTGCCCCTCGTTTTGTTCCTCATGTTGTCGGCTTTGCTTTCATGGGATTAGTCCTAGGCTCAGCATATGCACTGAGCAGAAAAACGAGATAGTTAGTTTACACATAAATGCATGACGACTCCTCACATATGCAAGGATGCATATGTTTTTTTAGGCATATCTATTAAGATGAGACTCAATATTAATTAATTTAAATGGAAGTATTGCTAATGAGTCTGTTCAGCATCGCCCTATGTACCTGCGATAATATTGAAACTGCTCAGAAAATCGCTAAATCAGTTGTTGAACAAAAATTAGCTGCCTGCGTTAACATCCTGCCCAGCATTCAATCTCTTTATACTTGGAATAACCAAATTGAACAAAGTGAAGAAGTCTTAATGATTTTAAAAACCCCTTCAACATTAATTGAAAAACTGAAACAAACCGTGATTTCTTTGCACCCTTATGACGTTCCTGAATTTATTTGCTTAGATATTACTCATGGTCATCAACCCTATTTAGATTGGCTGGCAACTTCTACCCAAAAGGTTATTGCATGAATGTTCTACGATATTTTTTCGTTTTCACCTCTCTTTTTTTAGCCACAGCTTTACACTCAAACTGTGCCACTGCATTAGAGCCCTTGCCAGTTGAAAAAGCCTTTGAGCTCACTCCCACCGTCGATGCACAATCTGGTGCGCTTACTTTAAATTGGCAAATTGCGCCTCAACATTATTTATATCAAGACAAAATTCATGTTTATGATTTGGGCACAGATAAAAAACAAATGCCCCTCATCTTTCCTAAAGCAGAAGTCATCACAGATTCATTATTAGGTGATCAGCTAGTATATAAGAATAACTTAACGCTGACAGTGAAGGCTCCTGCAAAAACAACCACGTTATCTATACAATATCAAGGTTGCTCAGCTGAGGGATTTTGCTATCCTCCCCAAACCTTTTCTTACCTTATTGATTATCAAAACCGCGCTTTTTCTCTTTCTATGCCCTCACTTGAAGATAAAAACAAAGATCATTCTCTACATGAAAGCGCAGCTCAAGCATTGGTTGAGGCAAACACACCCACACGTCTTGCGCTGTTCTATCTTGTCGGCTTGCTACTAGCTTTTACGCCTTGTGTGTTACCTATGTTGCCTATCTTGGCTTCTGTCATCATTACCGAAGAAAAGCTAAATACCTTCAAAGGTTTTGTCCTGTCTTTCAGTTATGTTCTGAGCATGGCAACAACTTATGCTTTGGCTGGCGTATTAGCCGTTAAAATGGGGCAAAGTATTCAATTATTCTTTCAAAATATTTGGGTGATGGGGTTATTTGCCTTATTTTTTGTCTACCTAGGATTCGTGCAACTTGAAAAATTACCGCTTAAATTACCCACAAAGTGGATGGATGCTTTCCATCGGTTAAATCACCAACAGCAAGGTGGCCATATTCTTGGCGCGATTGTTTTAGGCTTTTTAGGCACATTGATAGCTTCACCTTGTGTGACAGCCCCCCTTGTTGCCACTCTTTCTTATATTTCGCAAACTGGCAATACTTTTTTAGGTGGCTCAAGTTTATTCGTGATGGGTCTGGGAATGGGAACTCCCATGATTATATTAGGGACTTTAGGGGGACGTTTTATACCCAAAGCGGGCAAATGGATGCTACTGGTTAACGAACTCTTTGCTATTTTGTTGTTTGGTTTGGCTATTTGGATAATCAAAAGCATGCTGCCTCCTGCTATCACCATGGGTCTATGGGGCTTACTGGCACTTGTCGCGGGTTATTTTATGGGCTTTATTAATAAGCGAAAATATCGCCATCTTCCTAAATTAGGTGCCCTTATTTTTATTTATGGATTGATTCTCATCGCTTCTGCACTTTTGGGCCACACGCATCCATTCAAAGCTTTTGACTTATTCAGCCATCATGATAGCAGCAGTCACGCTACCGAATTAAAATCTGGCGTTCGTTTTAGTACTGTCACTAATGTACAAGAATTAAATGAAAAGCTTAAAACCAATAAAAACAAAATTGTGTTAATCGACTTTTATGCAGATTGGTGCGTCTCTTGTAAACATCTTGAAGCAGAATTATTCCAAGCACCTGCTGTTATCCAGCTGCTTAAAAATATGACTTTGATTAAGGCAGATATTACCGATAACGATGAAGCTCAACGTGAATTGATGAAAGCCTATCAAGTGTTTGCGCCACCGAGCATTTATATCTTTAAAAACGATAATCCAACTGACTTTTTGCAATTTCATGGGGAAGTGGATAAAGAGGAGTTTATTAAAGCGTTGTCTTTATTTTTACAGCATCCATAATCAAGAACCACTCTAAGAATGATGACTTGACTGTGTATCAAAAAAATCTCCTTCATTCTTGGGAGAAAAGGTTTTGGTATTTTTTTGTTTTTGAGAATATGAAAATAGAGTGATCTTCTTTAACGTTGATTCTAATTCTCTCTTTTTTTCCAATAAATCATAATCTGATTGCAAACCAAGCCAATAGCCTTCAGACATCCCAAAGTATTTTGCTAAGCGCAAGTCCGTATCAGCTGTGATAGAGCGATTGCCATGAACGATTTCATTAATTCGTCTGGGGGAGACATTAATTTGGCGCGCCAATTCATTTTGACTAATTTCCATAGGGAAAAGAAATTCTTCTAAAAGAATTTCACCTGGATGGATATTTTTTAATACTTTCATTTTAACCCTCTCAATGGTAGTCAACTATTTCAACTTCATCAGCATGACCTTCACACCAAACAAAACAGATTCTCCATTGGTCATTAATCCTAATGCTATGTTGCCCCTTCCTATTCCCTTTCAGCATTTCCAATCTATTGCCTGGTGGAATACGCAAATCCTCTAAAACCTTAGACTGATTGAGCATCCTCAACTTTCTTAGAGCCGTCTGCTGAATATTGGCAGGAAACTTTCTAGAAAACTCTCCTCGCCAAATTTTATGTGTGTCGCTACACTTAAATTTCACTATCATTATGTTTAAGTATAACGCATAACGTTATAAGCATAAAGGTAATTCATCATCAAAATAGGGTAATTACATTAATTTAAAGTCATTTAACAAGTACATTTTTTACTCAAAAAACACCCGTAAATCTAAGAAGATACCCCTAATTTCGGCGATATTTGCCTAAATTGCACAAATTTTCTGGACAAACAGAGATGGGTTGGGCAAAATGGTTTGAAATTTTTAATTTAGTTAATTTTATTGATTTGTTTCAACAACCAAATAAAGGTTAATTTGTTAAATGGCTGACGTTTTGATCTTACATGGTCCCAACCTAAATATGCTAGGCATCAGACAACCTGAATTATATGGTCATGAAACTTTAAAGCAAATAAATACACAATTAGGATTAGTTGCCCAACAAAACAGTGTTACCCTCGAAACCTATCAAAGCAATGCAGAACATGAGCTGATTAACAAAATTCAACAAGCTCACACCAAGACAAAATTCATTATTATTAACCCAGCTGCTTTTACACATACCAGTATTGCCTTAAGAGACGCATTACTGACGGTTGACATTCCTTTTATTGAAGTTCATTTAAGCAATATTTTTGCCCGTGAGCCGTTTAGACAAACCTCTTTTTTTTCAGATAAAGCCATTGGCGTGATAGCTGGTTTTGGCGCTCAAAGCTATTTATTAGCATTAGATGCTGCCTGCCAATACTTAAAAAGTACTTCCCTTTAATTCATCTTAAATAACCTTATAGAAGAGAGAGAATCGTGACTATGGATATTCGTAAGATTAAAAAACTGATAGAACTCGTAGAAGAATCTGGTGTCAGTGAAATAGAAATCAAAGAAGGTGAAGAAACGGTTCGCATCAGCAGAAAAATTGACGCCCCTATGATGCCACAGCAATATTATTTGCCTCCACAAGGTCATGCGCCTCAAGCAGCGGCACCTCTTCCTGCCACAACAGAAACACCAACTGAAAACAAAATCCCAGAAGGTCATATTGTGACCTCTCCCATGGTTGGCACTTTTTATAAAGCGCCCTCTCCAGATGCCGCACCTTTTGTGACGGTGGGTTCTCAAGTAGAAGTCGGTACCGTCATTTGTATTATTGAAGCCATGAAAACGCTTAACCAAATTGAATCAGATAAAGCAGGTGTCATTGCTTCTATTTTGGTTGAGAACGGTCAACCAGTTGAATTTGGCCAACCATTGTTTGTGATTAAATAGGTCAATAAATATGATGGACAAAATTCTTATTGCCAATCGTGGCGAAATTGCGCTTAGGGTTATTAGAGCTTGCAAAGAACTCGGCATCAAAACCGTTGCCGCTCATTCTGTGATTGATAGAGATTCACTGCCTGTGAGACTGGCTGATGAAGCGGTTTGCGTAGGGCCTGGTAATTCTAAAGAAAGTTATTTAAATATTCCGGCGATTATCAGTGCCGCAGAAATCACAGATGCCGTTGCCATTCATCCTGGGTATGGTTTTTTATCAGAGAATGCTGATTTTGCTGAACGTGTTGAGCAAAGTGGTTTTATTTTTATCGGACCAAAAGCCGAAACCATTCGCCTCATGGGAGATAAAGTTTCTGCTATTGCCACAATGAAAAAAGCAGGCGTACCTTGTGTACCTGGCTCTGATGGTCCTTTAGGTGATGATGGTAAAGCCAATTTAGCCATGGCGCGTAAAATTGGATACCCTATTATTATTAAAGCTGCCGGTGGTGGTGGTGGTCGAGGTATGCGCGTTGTCCATTCTGAAGGTGCTTTATTGCACTCTATCAGCCTAACACGTCAAGAAGCACAAGCAGCATTCAATAATGATATGGTTTACATGGAAAAATTCCTTGAAACACCAAGACATATTGAAATTCAGGTATTGGCAGATGGACAAGGCAATGCGGTTTATTTAGGTGAACGTGATTGCTCTTTACAAAGACGCCATCAAAAAGTACTAGAAGAAGCTCCTGCTCCTGGTATCACAGAGGAGCAACGGAAAAAAATTGGTGAACTGTGCACGAAGGCATGTATCGATATTGGTTATCGTGGTGCAGGCACATTTGAATTTTTGTATCAAGATGGCGAATTTTATTTCATTGAAATGAATACCCGTGTTCAAGTAGAGCACCCTGTGACAGAATTAATTACCGGAATTGATATTGTTAAAGAACAAATTAGAATCGCCAATGGTCAAAAACTCAGCTTCACGCAAGACGATGTTGTTATTTCAGGCCATTCGATAGAATGCCGTATTAACGCTGAAGATCCTAAAACCTTTATCCCTTGTCCAGGTACCGTAAGCTGGTACCATGCACCTGGTGGTCCAGGTATTCGCGTCGATTCTCATTTATATACATCTTATGTCGTGCCTCCTACTTATGATTCTTTGCTAGGCAAGCTTATTGCGCATGGCAAAGATCGGGAAGAGTGCTTGGCTCGTTTAAGAAATGCATTAGATGAGATTGTCGTAGAAGGTGTTAAAACCAATATTTTACTTCATCAAGAGTTGGTCAGAGATGGCAACTTTCAACGTGGTGGTGTGAGTATTCATTATCTTGAAGAAAAGTTAAAAGATGCAAAATCCTAAACGAAACTGGATCAATCTATCGGTTTGTTGTGCGAAACTTCAAGCCGATGAAGTGAGCGATTGGTTTTTTGAACATGGTGCACTCAGTGTTTCATTTGGTGATCCTTATGACAACACGCCTGATGAACAAGCTATTTTTGAGCCAGATCCCAATCAAACGCCTATTTGGGAAACCACTCGGGTGATTGGCTTATTTGATGCTGAAAATTTAGATCAGATCAAAAACTTGTTTGACACTTATTTTGAAGATTTAACACTCGTAGAAGAAAAGTTACCCGATCAAGTTTGGGAAACAGCATGGTTGGAACATTATCAACCCGTTATCTTTGGTCAAACATCCAATTCACTTTGGGTCGGTCCTGAGGAAATGACGCCACCTGAAGGAAGTACTGCCGTATTTTTAAATCCAGGATTAGCATTTGGTACGGGTACACATCCAACGACTGCTTTATGTTTATCTTGGTTAGCCCATCACTCTCCACAAGATCTGAATGTCATCGATTATGGTTCTGGCTCAGGCATTTTAGCTATTGCAGCCTTAAAACTGGGTGCAAAACAAGTCACTGCTGTTGATCATTGTGAACAAGCGTTAGCCAGTACCATAGAAAATGGTCGTAGAAATGGGATTAATGAAAGCAAGTTATTGGTGTATTCACCTCAAAACTTGCCTTCTGCTGAACAAATATCTTGCGATTTAATATTGGCGAATATTTTAATCGATCCCCTTATTCAGCTTGCGCCCACTTTTGCACAATACTTGAAACCAAATGGCAAGTTGGTTCTATCGGGCTTATTAAGCTCACAGCTGACGCTTTTAAAACCAGCTTATGAACCGTGGTTTAGTTTCGATACCTCACCTGAAATCAAAGATGACTGGGTGTGTATCATGGCAAAAAGAAAGAATTTGTCTTTTGACTAAATTACTTATATTTTTTAAAACGGATGACAAGCTCATTGTTTTTTAAGATACTTGAGCCCATATATAGTTTACTTAAGGCAAATGATACAAGAGTATGCGACCGACTCTCAAAATAGGGCCCTATACCTTAGATTCTCCAGTTGTACTTGCCCCAATGGCAGGTGTAACAGACAAACCCTTCAGACAGCTCTGCAAAGATATGGGCGCAGGTCTCGCTTGCACAGAAATGGTTGGTGCAACTTCCCTTTTAAGAGGCAGTGAAAAAACACATCGACGTGCTGATTTAGAAGGTGAAACACTTCCTTGTGCAGTTCAAATGGTCGGAGCCGATCCCGCTAAACTTGCTGAGGCTGCTATCGTCAATGAAGCCAATGGTGCACAAATTATTGATATCAATATGGGCTGTCCCGCTAAGAAAGTCTGTAATACTTTGGCAGGTTCTGCTTTGCTTAAAGATGAGCCCCTCGTTGCACAAATTTTAGATGCCATTGTTAAAGCCGTGAAGGTACCCGTTACCTTAAAAATCAGAACAGGGTGGGATGCTGAGCACAAAAATGGCATTCGAATCGCCAAACTTGCTGAATCTTTAGGGATTGTTGCGCTTGCGGTTCATGGTAGAACTCGGGCTTGCCGATTTAATGGGCACGCTGAATATGACACCATTCGTGCTATTAAGGAAAGCGTGTCGATTCCTATTATTGCAAATGGTGATATTTCTAGTCCACAAAAAGCCAAAGAAGTTTTAGATTATACCAAAGCAGATGGCATTATGGTTGGAAGAGCCGCGCAAGGTCGCCCTTGGATTTTTTCTGAAATAAATCATTATTTAGATCATGGCGAATTATTGCCCAAGCCTTCTATCGATAAAGTATATCGTTTAATGATTGAACATCTACATAGTTTGTATGATTTTTATGGCCCAAAAAACGGTGTTCATCTCGCTAGAAAACATGTTTCTTGGTACACAAAAGGCCAACCAAATGGCTCACATTTTAGAGACCTATTTAACCGTCTTGATACAGTTGAAGCGCAACTAGAAACAGCAAACGAATTTTTTCTCTCACTCATAGAAGGCAGCAGCCATGACGAGCGTCAACTTCAAACAACCTAACGAGATAGATTTTTCTAAGATTACCTTAAGACAATCTGTCGAGCATGCTATTGAGCAGTATTTTTCTCATCTTGAAGAAGAAGAAACTTCACAATTGTATGATTTGGTCATCAAAGAAGTTGAAATTGGGTTATTTAACGTTGTCATGAAAAAAGCACAAGGTAATCAATCAAAAGCAGCAGATTGGTTAGGACTTGCGCGTGGCACGCTTCGCAAAAGACTCAATCAATACGAAATAGAATAAGTTTGCTGATTGATTAACTTATTATGTCGATTAATTTACTCGATTCAGGTATGATCCTCCTGGGCATTAAGCTTAAATTGGTAAAATTTCCCGAACCGTCATGCCAGCGACCTGTCCGCCGAAGCCTTGGCGTAGGGGGAAGGCTGGCATCCAGTACAGAAAACTTGAAGATATTATTTTTTCCTGGATGCCAGCCTTCGCTGGCATGACAGTTTGTGGCATTTTTTTAAGTTTTTCTAACACACTTGGGTATGATGATTACCCGTTATATTTATTATTAATCGACATATGAAGATGGTTTGTCATGACTCAAACAGATGTATTCACTATTCGCCGCGCATTAATCAGCGTTTCTGATAAATCAGGCCTGATTGAACTTGCGACAGCACTGCACCAAGCTAACATCGAGATTTTATCCACGGGTAATAGTGCTAAGGCACTTCGACAGGCTCATATTCCTGTCATAGAGGTATCAGATTATATTCAATTCCCTGAAATTTTAGATGGCAGAGTAAAAACTTTACACCCTAAAATCCATGCGGGCATTTTATCTCGAGGCCAACAAGATGCTTCTGTCCTAAATGACTTGCATATTCCCAGCATCGATTTAGTGGTGATTAATTTATATCCTTTTGAACAAACGATTTCACAACCCCATACTTTTGAACAAGCCATTGAAAACATTGACATTGGTGGCCCAAGCATGATGCGTGGTGCCGCCAAAAATCATCAACATAAATTAGTGATGACCGACCCGGCTGATTATCCCGAATTCATCGCAAAACTAGCTCAACATAATGCTTTTGATTATGCCACCCGATTACGTTTTGCTAAAAAAGCATTCCAACAAAGTGCAAAGTATGAAGCCAGTATTGCCAATTACCTCGCTCAAAATGCAGATGTTGATACATTGATACCTGAAAAATTATTTTTAAGCTGTGAACTAGCACAACCTTTGCGTTATGGTGAGAATCCTCAACAACAAGCCGCACTATATACTGCAGGAAAACCTTCTTATCAAAGTACTTTATTACAAGGCAAACCTTTATCTTATAATAATTTATTAGACAGTGATGCGGCTTATCAAACGCTATCAGCATTAAATAAAGCTTTACCTAGCTGCGTTATCGTAAAACACACCAATCCTTGTGGTGTGGCAATTGGGAAAAATCTACTTGATGCTTATCAACGCGCCTATGAAGCTGATCCTATCTCTGCTTTTGGCGGGATTATTGCTTTAAACCACCCCGTTGATGATGAAACATTGACATATATCTTAAAAAATCAATTTGTCGAAGTCTGTTTAGCACCCGATTTTAGCGAAGCCGCATTAGAAATAGCCAAAGCTAAACCTAATGTCAGATTGCTGCGTATAACGCCTAATCAGCAACAACCTCGATTAGACATAAAATCTTTATCGAATAATAGTTTATTAATTCAAACGGCTGATTTAACACAAAACATTGAAGACATAAGAGCCAACTCAACGGTTGTCACCACACATACCCCTGATGAAGCCGTTTGGGCTGAGTTATTATTTGCTTGGCAAATTAGTAAACAATTAAAATCTAATGCCATTGTCTTAAGCAAAAACAACCAAACCATTGGTTTAGGGGCTGGCCAAATGTCTCGTGTGTTCAGTATGGAAATTGCTTTACTCAAAGCCAAACAACAGCAATTTTCAACGCAAGATGCGGTGATGGCCTCAGATGCCTTTTTCCCTTTTTCAGATGCTATTGAATTAGCCGCCAATGCCGGTATAAAAGCCATTATTCAACCTGGTGGTTCTATCCGTGATGCTGAGGTCATAGAAAAAGCCAACCAACTAGGCATTGTGATGATTTTTACGCACATACGCCATTTTAAACACTAATTGATGATGATAGGGTCCAAAATGAAGATATTATTAATTGGTCAAGGTGGCCGAGAACATGCATTGGCATGGCGCCTACGTAAATCAGATTTAGTAGAACATATCTATGTGACACCAGGTAATGGTGGTACACTGCGAGAACCTAAAATAGATAACATAGATATCTCGCCACTCGATTTTCCCGCGCTTATCAAATTTGCTCAAGAAAACGACATCACTTATACCTTAGTCGGACCAGAAGTGCCCCTTGTACATGGCATAGTCGATGCTTTTAAAAAAGCGGGGTTACTCATATTAGGCCCTGATCAATATGCGGCGCAATTAGAAGGCTCAAAATCTTTTGCCAAAGATTTTATGCATAAATACCATATTCCGACTGCACAATCACAAACTTTCACTGATTTCACTCAAGCAAAAAATTATTTAGGCACACAATCTTACCCTATCGTGATTAAAGCCGATGGTTTAGCCGCGGGTAAAGGTGTGGTCATTGCTCAGACTGAAGCAGAGGCCATTTTTGCCTTAGAAAATTTCTTAGAAAAACACACACTAGGAGATTCTGGCAATACCGTTGTGATAGAAGAGTTTATCGAAGGTGAAGAAGCCAGTTTTATTGTTTTAAGTGACGGAGAAAATTTAATAACTTTCCCCAGCAGTCAAGATCACAAAGCACGTGACGATGGCGATTTAGGACCCAATACTGGTGGCATGGGCGCTTATGCCCCTGCTCCTGTCGTCACACCTGAATTGCATCAACAAGTGATTGACACCGTCATGAAACCGGTGCTCGAAGGCATGAAAAAAGAAGGTCATCCTTATGTTGGCTTTTTATATGCTGGACTCATGATTGATAAAAATAATCACATTAAAGTATTAGAATTTAATTGTCGTTTTGGCGATCCTGAAACACAGCCTATTATGATGCTCGTCAAATCTGACTTTGCCGAACTCTGTTTAAAAGCCATAGAAGGCAAACTAGATACCGTCACCCCTGAATTTAAACCTTTATTTGCTCTAACAGTTGTACTGACCTCTGCAGGCTACCCAAACGATTATGAAGTGCACAAACCTATCTCTGGTTTAAATATTGCTTTACAAAAAGGCGAACGTATTTTTCATGCTGGTACCAAGCTTGAAAATGGCGAGATACTCAGCACAGGCGGACGTGTATTATGTGTCAGTGCTGTAGGCGAATCAGTGAAACTTGCGCATGCCAAAGTCTATAATATTATCAAGAAAATTAACTTTGACGGTATGTTTTATCGTACAGATATTGGCTATAGAGCCATGATGCGAGAACTCGAAGAGTAACTATGCCTGAATTACCCGAGGTGGAAACCACCGTTAACGGTATTTCACCTCATCTGGTTGGTCAAAAATTTAATCAAGTAAATATTTATCAACATCGTTTACGTTGGCCTATTCCCATTGATTTGCCAAAGCAAATTATTAATCAACCTATTATAAGCGTCACTAGGCGTGCAAAATATATTTTAATTCGATTTGCAAACCAATATTTGCTTATTCATTTGGGTATGTCCGGTCGATTGATCTTAACTACGCAAAATGTTCCACTCAAAAAACATGATCATGTAGAATGGATTATCGATAAAAATACAGTATTACGATATTACGACCCTAGACGTTTTGGGGCTGTATTGCTCGCCGATCTGAATTTATCATCAAATACTTTATTTCGCCACCTTGGTCCTGAGCCGCTGTCCGCTGATTTTACGCCCGACTATTTACTCTCTCGAGCAAAAAATCATACCATTCCTCTCAAAAATTTTATCATGAATAATAAAATTGTTGTGGGGGTCGGTAATATCTATGCAAATGAAAGCTTATTTTTAGCGAAACTTTCGCCCCTATTACCTGCAAACAAGCTGACACTTAACAAGTCGACGATGCTTGTTGCTTGTATTCGGCAAGTATTAAACCAAGCGATTATGGCAGGTGGAACCTCATTTAGAGATTATCGAGATGCGAATGGTGAGGCAGGCTATTTTGCACAAGATTTATTTGTTTATGGTCGAAAAAATTTACCCTGCAAAAAATGTCACTTGCCTTTAGTCGAAATCAGAATGATGAATCGCTCTACTGTTTATTGTAACCGATGTCAAAAAATATAAATTTAACAATCTAAAAATTTCTTTTTTTTCGTATTATATTTAAGCATAATAACTCAATTTATTTATTCATCATCATTTAGAGAAAATGCCCATGAACAATCATACCTATTCTCTAGACTATGTTTTGCTCACACTAAAACTAGTCATAAAATATTTAAATTTCGATGAAGAAGATATATTTCGTTATGGTAGTGATAAAGATCAACCGCCTCTTCAGGCACTGAAAGATTATATTGGCCTTATTTTAAACAAACAAAAATCAAAAGATTCTCTTCCAGAATTTATTTTTGATTATAATAATACACCAGAAAATATAGAAAAAAAATTAGTCATATCACCTAATACTTTATCTAAATTGTCTCAAGAAGTCATGATTAATGGTTGTTTATTAGATAAAAATAACCTTAAAGTACTGACTGCTTGGACACTACTCTGTCATGAGCTTTATACACCCTGGACATTGCTTAATAATTCAGTTGCCTTTTCAAATACAGCTCAAACTAAACCAAAGGCTTTTCTCAGCTATTTAACAGAAAATAAATTTCAGCATGTTTTTAATAGTTTCTTGAATACACTCTGTGCTATTGGACATCCACAAACTGCTGAAGCACTTCATCTTTTTTTATATCTCACCCATTTGGTAACCTTGCATGAAAAAAACAACCTCACCACGAAAAAAGGCATCGCAAATATACAAAGTATTTGTTTAACAAATGCTTTAGAATTAGAAAATGTGCTGAGCACCATAGATCCTCCAAATCCAAACACACAATATACCGCATTATTAAAACAAGAAAATGTTTTGTTTTCAGAAATGATTGGTTGCTTAACGAATTGTAAACAATTTAAAAAGCCTTTTTCCAAAGGTAATTATCAACCGAACTTATCTACATTATTTAACACCACTTATGAAAAAATGATTGCTTCTGTTTGGAACAAACCAAATATTGCCATCATACCTTATTCTCACGATATATTTGTAACCACTCCCGAATCAAATCAGCATCGTTCCGTTTTGCCGTTTATTTTAGAAAAAAATAGCGAAACCACCGAAAATGATTGCCCCACACGTACTCAATCACCAAGACCTCACAAAAAAATTGTCAGAAATAAAAGATCTTTTGATTTTCCAAAGATGAGTAAATCGGATGACCCCCTTAGTAAGGCAAGAAAAATAAACAGGGAAACAAAAAGTTTTTCCCAACAACTATTGGATATAACCGGCGAAGATAAAGAAAAAACAAGCTCCTCTCTAACACATCGTTCTTATTTTGAAGAATCAAGAAATTCTATTACTAGAGAAAGATCATCAACCTTGCCTTCAGTGAATTTTGATTCTGAGCCCACAATATTGCCGCTGAAAACAGAAAATATGCAAAAACGCAAATCTTCTGTACATCGGGGCGCTCGCACTTTAGATAAACTAGAAACGCCCAAAAAAAGTCATGATAATCATTCTCCTCTTAAGCCAGCTTCTTCTTTTACAGATACATTGAGTCAACCATCACAAGCGGAGACCGATGAGCTGATTCAAATATTGCAAGATTTAACATTTAATACAAGTGAATCAATAGAATGCGATGATTTTTATCATGATAGAAGAAAAAATAGCATAGAGAAAAAAAGTGAATGTGAACCCTTACTGCACCAATATGCATCTGATGCTCAATTATTAACCTCTCGAAAAACTCATATGCATTCTGCCCAACATAAGCCTGAGACATCCCAAAATATACAAAACCTTTTCCTAAAATAATTTAAATAAAGAAAGCTGTGTTTTATAACCGATGTCAGAAAACATAAATTTCATTTTTTAACAAGAGCTCATAATAACTTAATGATTCTCATTTACTATGATTAACATACACTTACGACCCTTTATAGCACGAATCGTTTATATGCACCTATAAAAAATAATATTATTTTTCTTGTATTTAAAATATAAATACTCTACATTTTGACGTGTAATGTACTTTGCGAAATATATTAATAAAATATTCAGAGAACGCATCAATGAACAATCATCTTTATTCTTTAGATTATGTTATACTCACCCTCAGGTTAGTTATAAAACATTTAGACTTTAATGAAGAAGACATATTTCGTTATGGTAGTGATAAAGATCAGCCACCACTTGAAGCCCTCAAAGATTATATTACCCTTATTTTAAATAAACAAAAGTCAGAAGATTCTCTCCCTGAATTTATTTTTAATTTTAATCATACGCCAGAAAATATAGAAAAAAAATTAGAAATCACTCCTAATACTTTGTCTAAGCTTTCTCAAGAAGTCATGATTCACGGCTGTTTACTTGATAAAAACAACCTAAAAGTACTTACTGCCTGGACACTGCTCTGTAATGAGCTTTATATTCCTTGGACACTTCTCGATAATTCAACTGCATTGTCAAATATAGCGAGAGCTAAATCGAAAACCTTTTCCTCTTTTACAGAAAAAAATAATTTTCTACGTATTTTTAATGATTTCTTGAATGCACTTTG
Source organism: uncultured Francisellaceae bacterium (assembly GCA_964433995.1). Lineage (GTDB taxonomy): Bacteria > Pseudomonadota > Gammaproteobacteria > Berkiellales > Berkiellaceae > CADEEZ01. The sequence continues at coordinate 15,924 of CAYSTH010000018.1, forward strand.
CGCACTTGGTTACCAACAAACTGTTGAGGCATTTCATCAATTTTTGTATATTACTCATCAAGTTACACTCCATAACGAAGAAAATCAAACCACGCCAGAAGGGATTGCAAAAATCCAAAGTATTTGCTTTACCAATGGATTAGAATTAGAAGGTGTGCTGGGCAAAATAGAACCCTTGGAAGATAATCTACACTACACCGCATTATTAAAACAAGAAAACATGTTGTTTTTTGAAATGGTTAAATATTTGGCAAATTGCGATCAATTTAAAAAACCTTTTTCAATAGTAGATTACAAACCAAATTTATCTTCACAATTTAATGCTACTTTTGAACAAACTATTGCTTCTATTTGGGCAAAACCAAATATTGCGATTATTCCTTATTCTAATGATATGTTTGGTGAAGTTTCCAAACCAAATCTTAACCCTTCTCTCCTTCCTGTTATTCCAGATAATAGCGAAACCGCTGCTGATGATTTACGCACACGTTCTCAATCTCCACGAAGTCATCTAGTGACTGAAAAACCTGAAAGAAGTAAAAAGTCTTTTGAACTCTTTAGAAAAAAAGTAGCTAAATCAGATGAACCAATTAGAACAAGAAAAATCAGCACAGAAAAAGTATCACTTTCTGCTGACAGGGATGTAAAAAGCGGGCTGACAAGAGAAAGAGCAAATTTAACCTTATCAACACCTAATCTCGAATCAAAACCTCTTCGGCCTCAAGCCAAAACAAAAGAGTTAGAACCACATTCTATGCTCATAGATAAAGATAAAAAACGTGAACCAAAATCTTTACCACCTAGAAGCACAAAACAAGAAACAACACCAAATAGGCAATCAAAATCGTCTTCTCCAAGAAAGCCGGAACAAGAGCACCTACAAAAAAGAGAATCAAAGTCGAAGCCTGTGCTTCCTTTACTCCAACTGACATCACCGCCAGAAAACAAGTCAACAGAAAGTCAATCTCATTTTGTATATAGAAGCCCAAAAAGCTTAGGCAGCCCAAAAACTCACGTTTCCAATATTTTTAATCATAGTCCACAAGCTATCACCTCATCTTCTTGCTCCTCTTCATATTATTCATCAGACGAAAGTAGTCACGAAAAAAATTCGACTCATTCTTCTCATTTTATTTTTTCGCTTGATGAAATGTTGGAGGAAAAACCAAAACCACAAGATATCGATGAACTTGCTAAAATGCTACAAGATTTGCAATTTGAAGCAGAGCCTAAAAAAAGTTCATCGGAAACAACAGAAGAAAATCATTATTTTCACTACAAAAATAAAAACAGTAAAGAAAAAGGAGGTTTATCAGCTTCCCCTACAAGTCATCATGGAAAACAGGCAAATGAATACGTACCTTTACTGTCCCAATCATCTCAATATACTCCATCAGTAGTTTACAAACCAAAGAGATCTAAAGATGCGCTGCAAACTCAGCAATCTAAAAGCAAGTTAAATAACGATCAAAGTCAAGGCTCTTCACTTAAATGATAGCTTTCTGTTATTTATCTTTGACTAAGAGTTCAGCTGCTTTAGCTTCGCTGAGGTGTAGCTGATACATCAACTGCTCGGTGTAGTGTTGAATCATATCGGCACCACCATTGGTGATGTCTTGAGGAATGGTTATAGGCTGCCCTAAATATAAAACGGTTTTACTAAATAGTTTAGGTAGCTGGTATTTATCCCAAGCTTTAAACTGAATAGATTTTTGATAAATTGTGCCAATTGGCACAATTTTTATATTTGTTTTGGAGGCTAGATATACTGCACCTGATTTTGCCTGGAAAATAGGTCCTCTAGGTCCATCTGCTGCGATACCAAGCGAATAGCCATTTTTGGCAAAATGTAGTAGCTTTTTTAAGCCGCTCACAGCCTGACGTGAAGAAGAGCCTCTGATAACTTTATACCCAATCGCATTTAACCATGTGGTCAACATTTCGCCATCACGAGAAGCGCTGACTAAAGCCACGTGCTTTTGATTACCCATCCAACGCATACGCATGACAGGCATAAATTGTTTACCATGCCAAAAGCAATAAATATATTGCTCTGTAGCATTGACGTCAGGATGGGCAATTAGCTTTACAGAGAGCGTAAGATTAAGTATTCGACTTAACCCAAACGCTAAATAACCAATAATTTTTTGTTTAATCTTCATATTGAGCAGGCTAGCTTATAAATGTATAGCCAATTATACCGACTCTGCCCAAAGCTGCCAACTATTTTGCTATTTTTGCATTTTTTACTGAGCTAGACAGGCTTTGTTGATTTAAATGTGCTCTACGGGTCTTTAAACTTTGCTTAGTTTGATCAAAAAATATCGTTAATTGTTGTGGCCAAGGGCTATAGCTATAGCCCTGTGTTTTGCTTGCCTGCTCAGACTCTAATAACAAAGTTCTTTCACAATTATCCCATATTCCTTGATTCATCTTTTTTTCTTGAGTTTTAAGTGCTTGACCACTGACCGATGTTCTTAAACTTAAAATAATCTTAGACAGCAAATTTCTTTTCTCTTCTGCTACTTTGCTATCATAAGTCCATAAAGTGACTTTATCACTAATTGTTTTAACGGGATTGATGGTAAGACTAATAAAAGATGATGCCATATTCACTAATGTGCTGTTATGAGCATTGTCTTGACTTAACCTATCAAAATTAGCCGAACGACAGTAGTTAGACAATAAATAAGGCACCACATGTTCATACACGATTAATAAAGGGTCATTTTTTTTGAACACCTTTTTAGGCGAACAATCCAAAAATGCATGTGTTTGATTGGGTGATAAATCTGATTTTTTATCCACTTCTTCAAAAAACAAAAAAGTCTCTGTAAGCGTTTGTGCAAAATCGCGTAATAACGCTCCTGTACGACCATTAGAGGGTGTCACAGTAATTTGATTTACTTTATAGGCAGATTTTTCTTCTAATTTCTGCATCAAACTTTTGGTATTGTTAATAGCAGAGGCAACCGCCTCTAATAAGGTTTTGTCACTGCATACTTTAGCAGAAATGGTGAGACTCTCTAGTTGCTTTGCTAATAATTCCATTTGTTTATCAAATGCTATTTTTTCTGGCGATTCTTTTGGCTCTTCAGGTTTTTCCTGTGCCGAATTTTCTAAAATCTTTTTTTCTTTAGGCTCTTCTAATTTTTGTTTTTTTTCCTTTTCTTTTTCTTTTGTTTTTTCTTTTTCTTGTTGCTCAACTTGTTTTTTTAACTCAGAAACCGCTCGTTCTGTTTCTTTAATTTCTTTTTGCAAGGTATCTCGTTGCGATAATCTAAGATAAGCCTCTTCTCTCAACTGCAAACATTGTTGTTGTAAACGAAATACTAACAGTAGTTTAAATTGTTTTAAAGAAAGAGTCGTACTGCTAGGATTAAAAAATTCGTTTATCTTTCCAAAAAGAAAATCGTGGTCTTTATTAATCACGTCTTGCCATGCTAAATCAAATTGAATTTTTTGATTACCGAACTGCATAGAATAGCTCGATAAATCTGGTTTTTGAGCAGCATTTATTTCTTGATGTTCGATAACGGATAATTCTGTTAATAATTGAGGTGTAGGTTGTTTTAACTCGAATTCTTTAAGGGGTAAATCGGTGTTTTCAATTTTAAATAAATTCAAAATTAACCATTCAGTGCTGACTTTAAATTTGCTAACACTCGCAGCGTGAGGCAAACCAAAACTTTCTAAAATAACCTTTTGCATATGTTCTTCAAGACGATGAATCCAGAAATCAATGACTGTAATGAAAAACATACGCACTCCCTGTTTATTTATTTTTTATTATTATTTTTTTTCATACTGCAAATAATGATACGTAAAGTCATTTGTCTCCGTGGGCAACACTGTTTCTCTTTCGATTTCTGTCCAACCAGATAAATCGACAAAAGGAAAAGTAGCATCACCTGAAATGGTTTTATCAATTTGGGTGATATAAAGCTTTGTGGCATAGGGCAAGCATAGTTCATATACTTTGGCTCCGCCTATCACCATTAATTCCTCAAATTGTTCTGCCGCTTTAAATGCTTGTTCGAGTGAAGCAACCACCACGCATCCAGGTGCCAAATAAGCAATATCATGCGTTAACACGATATTCGTCCGACCGGGCAAGGGTCTGCCAATTGATTCATAAGTTTTTCTGCCCATTAAAATCGGCTTACCCCAAGTTAAGGCTTTAAATCTTTTTAAATCATCGGGTAAATGCCAAGGCAATTGATTGTTTATGCCAATCACATCACCTATGGCTTTAGCAACAATTAAGCTTATTTTCATTTTTACACCGCAATAGGTGCTGTAATAGCAGCATGGCATTGATAATTAACTAATTCGAAATCTTCATATTTAAAATCTTCGATGTTTTGAATATTGGGATTAATCAGCATTTGAGGTAAAGGAAAAGGTTCTCTCGATATTTGTAGTTTTGCTTGTTCAATATGATTGGAATATAAATGCGCATCCCCTAAGGTATGAACAAACTCACCTGGTTTTAACCCTGTTACTTGAGCAATCATCATGGTTAATAAAGCATAGGAGGCGATATTAAAGGGTACACCTAAAAATATATCGGCACTACGTTGGTATAACTGGCAACTTAATTTGCCTTGTGCAACATAAAATTGAAATAAGCAATGACAAGGTGGTAATGCCATTTTATCTAATTGCCCTACATGCCAGCTAGAAACAATTAATCGTCTAGAATAAGGATCGGTTTTAATTTGTTGTATCACATTAGCAAGTTGATCATGGATTTTTCCATCATTTTCTTGCCATTTGCGCCATTGCTCACCATAGACAGGGCCTAAATTGCCTTTATCATCTGCCCATTCATTCCAAATACGCACCCCGTTTTTTTGTAAATAATCGATATTAGTATCACCTTTGATGAACCAAAGTAATTCATGAATAATCGATTTTAAATGTGCTTTTTTAGTGGTGACTAAAGGAAATCCTTGCGATAAATCAAATCGCATTTGATGACCAAATATACCCGAAGTGCCTGTTTGTGTTCTATCGGTTCGTGTGACCCCTGTCTCAAGAACCTTTTTCAGTAATGCGAGATACTGTTGCATTATTTTTCCCCTTAAATCCAAACCATAAATATAAGGCCATCAATACCATAGGCAAACATAAAACCTGCCCCATGGTTAACCATTCGCCCCATAAGTAGCCATATTGTGCATCTGGCTCTCTAAAAAATTCTTCGAAAATACGAATCAGTCCATAGCCCATTAGAAAACAAGCTGTATTCGCTCCTAACGGCCTTGGTTTTCTGGCATACCACCACAAAATAAGCGCTAATAATACGCCTTCGAGTAAAATGGCATAAATAGGCCAGGGATGCCTTGGATAAATATCAATATGGTAAAAATACATACCCCAAGGTACTGTCGTGATTTTTCCCCATAATTCACCATTGATAAAATTACCTAAACGACCAAAACCTAACGCAACAGGAATAACGGGGGCAATGGCATCCATCACTGACAAGAAATGAAAACCAAACCGGCGAGCAAATAACCAGGCGGATACGCCCACTCCTATAATGCCGCCATGGAACGACATACCGCCTTCCCAGAGTTTAAATAAACGTAGGGGATTCGTATAGATAAAATCGGGAGCATAAAAAAACATATAGCCCAGACGACCGCCTATCACGATACCCAATGCCATATAAAATGCTAAATCAATAATCTTGTCGGTTGACCAATTAGGATTATTTTTTTCTCTATACATCATGAGACCAAGACAAGCTAAAATGGCGATAACATACATCAAGCCATACCAACGTACTTGGAATGGTCCATAAATTTGAAATATAACTGGATTAATTTCTGGGTGCTTAAACATAATATCCTCAGTCTATCAAAGACTTTACAAATTAAAACCCATTCGTAGTGCAATGAGCACTAAAATGAAGGCAAATAACTTTCTAATAACACTCACTGGTAGCCTTCTAGATAGCCATACGCCCACAGGAGCAAGCATCATTCCTGCTACCCCAATTAAGATAGCCCAAGGCCAATAAACATACCCTGTGATACCTTCATAACCCTGCATAACGCTTGAGCCAAAATAGATGCTACCAACTGTCCCCATACAGACACTACAAAAAGTCCCTACAGAAGTTGCTGCACTTACTTGAAAAGGAGGCAGTCCCATATAGGCTAAAATAGGCACTAAAAATATCCCTCCCCCAATACCTATCAAACTCGATATGGCACCTACCACTAAACCAATTAAACAAAAAGTTTTGATTGAAAAGATACGTTGATTTTGTTGATGAAAAAATAATTGTGGCGAAAACAGCATTCTAAAGGCAATCAATACAGCAACGCACATAAAGATAATTTTTAAAATGCTCGGAGAGGCCAAGCTATTGAGAAAATTCCCTCCCCATGCACCTAA